>JALVVQ010000314.1 GCA_027023325.1 Campylobacteraceae bacterium
ATGATATCCTTATCGAAGAACGGCTCAACTTTTTTTCGGATATGATAAATATGACTGTTGATTCCCTGCTCATCAATCTCACCCAGATAGTGATCATAGATCAGCTCAGACAGCTCCTGCCTACTGTAGACACGATGTCGGTTCTGGATCAATGTACTCAGGATCAGATATTCACTGGGTGTCCACTCGATAGTGTGTCCATTGACCAGAATCTCCTTGGATGTCTCCTTGAGGATGACATGAGGGATGTGGCAGTCATTTTCTGCCCCTATCTCATGCTTGCGTCGCAAAATAGCAGTAATTTTCATGGCTAACTCTTTTGCCGAAAAAGGTTTAGCGATATAATCATCTGCCCCACAGGCATAGCCTTTGGCTTTGAATTCGAGTGTATCCAGTGCACTGATCATAATAATCAGTGTCTGCATGGATTTTTCTCTCAATCCCTGACAGATCTCGAAGCCATCTACATGTGGCAGCATGATATCCAGCGTCACCAAATCATAGGTATGGGCAATGATTTTCGACATCGCCTCTCTGCCATCATAGGCGATATCCACCTCATACATCTGATCGTCCAGTCGGTTGCGTATAAATCCTACGATACTCTCTTCATCCTCGACCACCAAGATGCGTTTTTTCATGCTAAAACATCGCCTGAAACTTGGTAAACAGCGCATCGTTTGACTTGACAGAAGCATGGCAGGCAACACAACTCTTTGGATCACCCTTCCATGCCTGATAGGTGCCCTCTTTTTTGACAAATCGTGCATATCCCCATCCATCACTTTCAGCATGCCTGGTCTTGTCTTTGATCATATACTCTACCCTCTGTATCTTGTCTGCTTCCAAGGCGGAAGGAAAAGTGCTCATCTCATTGGCACTCCACCCTATCTTGACCACTTTGCTTCCCTCAGGCATGACTGAAGCATGGGATCTCATTGCATTGTATGCCACAGGATTGGCTAGGATATAGCGAATCTCATGCTTGTCTTTTCTAAAATGCGTGGCCACTATTCTATAGTTTTGATATCCTTCGATGTCCTTAAAGCCCAGCCCTGTATCTTTCATGACCAGATCAGGTACTTTGGCGTCATCACTGAGATAGATATCAGCTGCAGAGGCCATTGTACCCCAAAGCAGTAAACTACCCAAAACAATGCTACTTATTTTCATCTTAGACCCCCTGCTCTGCTAGGTGCCAAACCCCTTTTGCCCAGTCACCATTGGTCTGCTTTGGTTGGGTATCTTTAAAGAAATAATATAATGGCATACCCCTATAGGTTGTCTGCATTGTACCATCACTTCTCTTGATTGCTCCGAAATCCTTCTTATTAAAACCTTTGGGTAATGTTTGCAGATCTGTATAGAAGGCGGGCCACTTCTGAAGGCATCCTTTTGTACAGTTTGACTGGCCTTTACTGTCCTTGTCGAAAGTATATAAAGCCATGGACTTGCTGTCCGTGAGATAACGCTGTTCTTTTGTTTTCTTGGACAGTTTTACCATACTGCTTTTCTTGAAGCCTTTTGCCGGATAGACCAGATGCCAGACAGACTTGACCTGATCACCTTTTGTCTCTTCTGGTTTTGTGTCCTTGAAAAAAGTATAAAGCGGATGCTTTCTGTATGCTATCTGTGTAGAGGCATTTGACATAAGTCTTGGCCATTTTTCCAGACAGCCTCCTTTACAGTTACTCTGATTGAGTTTATCTTTATCAAAAGTGTACAGTGCCATACCTTTGCTATCCACAAGAAAGTGTGTAGATCGTGTCTGGGTATCTAGCCCTGTCATGTTGCCGGCAAAAACTGCGCCTGTGAGTAATACGGAAGCAATCGCTCCCTTGAATGTTTGTTTCATAGTGTCTCCTTTGTTTGACAAGGAGATGATACGCTTACTTTATGGAGATACTATGAAGAAGAAGCAGAAAGAAGATCACCGACTACTTTTTATTGATATCTGCTCTAGGAACAAACTTGAGCACAGTAGCATTGATACAGAATCTTCGTTTTCCGCCCGGTGCATCCTCAAACACATGCCCCAGATGAATACCGCTTTTTTTGGCGATGACCTCTACGCGCTTCATACCATAGCTTGTGTCAGTTTTCTCTATCGTAGCACCCTTCACAGCCTCAAAAAAGCTCAACCAACCGGAATGAGAGTTAAACCGCTGCTTGGTATCAAAGAGGATATCCCCGGAAAGTGTATCAACAAAGACACCGTCACCTGTATTTTTAAACTTGTCGTACTGCTTACAGAATCTTCCATCCGTGCCTTGTGCAAAGGCTACTTTGAAGGCTTCAGAATCAGACCCCAGCGTGAAAGCACCCAATACTTTGTAAAAATCCTTTGGAGGCATATAGCCTCTGTATGCCCCTGCTTCTTTGCCATCTTGGATAAACAGGATAGTGGGGGTGGCATCTAGTTTGGTCTGGATATCAAAGCCCTGTAGTTGTGTTTTTCTCGCTACCCTCAGTGGCGTATCTCCTTTGTAGGCCGAGAGCACATCTTGTTTGAAGCGTTCACAGAAGGGACAATCCTCTGCATCTATCACGACGATCTCTTTGCCACCCAGCGGCTGTATCATGGGGAGATCCATGCTCTTTTTCTTGGAGAATGTGACGCCGGTTGCATGGTTGGGACAGTATCCGTTGGGATTTTTCTTGAGATAGTCCTGATGGTATGCTTCTGCAGGATAAAAGACTTCCAGTGGTACGATCTCTGTGGTGATTGTGCCGTAACCCTTCTCGGTGAGCAGTTTCTGATAGGTCGCCTTGGTCTCCAGTGCGATTTTATATTGATCCTTTGTGGTATAGAACAATGCACTACGATAGTTGTTGCCACGGTCATTGCCTTGTCTGTCTCCCTGCGTAGGATCATGTAGTTCCCAGAAATCTTTGATAAGTCTCTGGGTTGAGATTTTTTGATCATCATAGATGACTCTCACCGTCTCCGTATGGTTTTTACCTTTTTCATTATTGTACCGATGCTTGAGTACTGTTTTATAGGTAGGGTTTTTCTCATCACCGCCTGCGTATCCAGAGGTGGCATCCAATACACCCTCCATAGATTCAAAGTGCTTCTCCACGCCCCAGAAACATCCAGCTGCAAACCCGATCGTCTGCTCCTTGGCCTGCACTGTACCCAGAAGTGTCAGCGCTAAAAGTAATTTTTTCATTTTCTATCCTTGTTATTTTGATTATGGTACCATAATTTATTAATACCCATAAATATTTCTAATGCTAAAAAAATAGACCTAAAGATGTCTATATCGCCTATTTTTTACTTTAAGAGAAAATAACAGAATATGATTACTGAGTTATTAAAAAGTATAAAGCCAGAGTCAGTGCTGGTATCATGTTTCTGCTGGGCTAGTCAGCCTCTTTTCTCTCTTTGTGTTCAAAATACTCTTCCATGTAGAGGTCATCCCAATCACCTTTATCCTAGAATTTGCCATCCGCATCCTTGTCAACTAAAAGTACACACCCTTGGTGATTGGTTCACTTATCATCTCCAACCTAGAGTTGGAGTGGATAGAGGAAAAACCCAAGAAGATTTCTTGGGTACTGAGTCTCCTTATTATCATATCAAATATGTTTAATTTTTAGAATTTACACAGTTGAATTTATAATCCAAGCAAACCTTTCCAGCCTTCTGATTGAAAGATTTTTAGTGCTTCTTTTCCCTTAAGAAATGATAAAAACTTACGGGTATCAGGATCTGCTTTTTCATTCGTTACAACAGTTAGATCTCTGTATATGGCACGCTCTTTTGATATATCCACTATCTCTGCATCTTTTGGATGAGTCAATGGCCAGTGAGCCCATGTAATCCATGCATCAGCTTTTTGAGTTTTAAATGCCCTAAAGCTTGCGCCACTTCCTTTGGCATAGACTATAATATTTTTTCTAAAGGTTTTTACATCACTTAGTTTTCCTAATCTTCCAGCTATATCTTCCCAAACGCCTGTGCCTGATGTGTTATATACACCCGCACCCTCAGTTACTACAATCTTCATATCGGGTTTTATCAAATCATCAAAGCCTTTTATGTTTCTAGGATTACCTATTGGGACTGCTATAACAGCTCTTCTTATGTAGATAGGTTCTACATTTTTACTATCAAACTCTTTATAGTTTTCTAAAAATGCTGTTGTTGACTGCTCCGATGTTCCCCAAATTATATCTGCATTTTTCTTTGCATTTTGAGTCCACTTATGCTCTGGTCCAAAATTTACTTTGACCTTGATACCTGTTTTATCTGTAAAAACTTTTGCAACTCTTATGAAAGCAGTATGAGGACCACCTGCTCCATATAAATTGATAACACCATCTCTAGGTTCATACTTTACTGTCTCTTCCGCTGTTAAAGCTGTTGATGCCACCATAATTGACATAATGGATGTCAACAATACTTTACTTCCATACTTATTCATATTTTTCCTTGTAGTTAGCTAGAATTATATTTTTAACTAGCTTTTATTTGTCTAGCAAGGAAATTCTAACAACTTACTATGAAGATACTATGAAGATACGCTAAATTTCCTAACTTATTTGATAGCCCTAGGTAAAGTACTATTCTTCCTGCCTAGTCCTCAAAGCTTGAACCTGCAATAATAATGTAGGTCAGATTATAAAGATTGACGAAATTTTAAACTTCTTATGACATTATCAAATCCATTGATGTACCAAACCACTCACGGGTGATGAGCATAAACAATAAGTTCCAAGATACCATCTCTTTCATCCAAAACATAGGTAGCTTGGATCTCTCCAATGTGAATTGTATGTACAAATATTCAGGGGTGTCGCTCTCTCCACCCTCCCCACTATCATGCCCTCCTTACAGAATTCTCGAAGCTCAATCTACAAGGTAACATCATTTTCAACGGTGGCAACGGCCACTACTCAAACGATGCCCAAGCTACTAGGAACAGACTCTCCAACGAACAAAAATGGACAGTTATTGGCTGGGATTAGAATCAGTGAAAAAGGTATTCGCATCGCCCGAAAAAGAGAAGTTGGAGCCGAAGCTCCAGAGTGTAAGGCTTTAGATTCAAAAGAAGATCATCTTTCATTATTCTGATTTCACAGCAGAGATATCCAGTGCAAAGCAACTTCCTCGACCTTTCTCCGAATCTATGGATACCAAGATATGGTATTTCTTACAAATTGCCAAGACGATACTAAGTCCGATACCAAATCCTCCCCGCTCTTTATTGAAGCGGTGGTATCTTCGGAAAATATCCTTCTGTTTGCTTGGTTCAATACCTATACCTGTATCACATATTTGCAACATATCTCCAGAGAGCAAGACAGTTATACGGTCGTGAGGATTGCTGTATTTTATAGCATTGGAGAGCAGATTGTCTATCACTCTGCGCATCTCCTCTTTGGGCATATAGACCATGTATCTCTTCAGTGTCTTGTGTATAGTTATCTGTCTGCTGTCTGCCAATGCTTTCATAGTCTCCATACGCTCAAGAAGCAGCATGCGTAGATCAAACCTCTCTTTCTCTTCAATATCAGCCTCATGATTAAGAGAGTAAGCGAGGGTATCATACATCGTGCTCAATCTCTGCGCACTGACTTTGAGTCTGTCCAATTTTTTCGGCTCGACTCCTCTCAGACTCTGAACCGTCATCAAAATAGCAGAGACAGGCGTATTAAGCTCATGGGTGGCGTCCTCGATAAACCGATCCAATGCTTCGATCTTCTCTCTGACAGGTTTCAAGAAAAGTTTTGAAAGGAAATAGCCCACTATCGCCATAAAGAAGAAAAGTCCTATGAGATAGTAGATGATCTTCCACCTCAATGCATGCAGATTCCGTTTCAGCTCATCTTCACGCAGCACGATATATCCTATCTTGAGACGATCAGAGGGGTATTTGACTACGCTGTAGCAGTGTGTGTCGCTGGCATAAAATTCTTTGTTGAAACGCAGTGTCTCATTGATCTCGCTATAGATAGGCTGTTGTCTTTTATCAAAAAATCCGATCTTGAAACGCTGTGTATGGATCTTGCCCAATCTCTCTCTGGAGACATTGATGTCACCCTTCTCCTCTGCCATGATCAGCTTGGATTCGATCATTCTCGCCTGATAGAGCATCTCGAAGCGCATCGCAGCACTCATCATACTGGCATTGTTCTGATAGAAGAGAT
>JALVVQ010000315.1 GCA_027023325.1 Campylobacteraceae bacterium
AGATGCTGGGATAACCATCATCGGTCAAATGATGTATGAATTCTTTAAATTTTGTTTGTATATCAATGCCACTATCAACAATATCCGCATAGACATCATCTTGAATTTGAAATTGTAAAGTTTGCATTATATATCCTTGTGTGGCATAAATAATTATAGCATAAAAGATTTAAGCCCTTTCTACCCGCCCGTTTGATAGAAAGCACGAGAAGAGACATCTTCGTCGAGATTTGTTTCACTCCATCGGTTCTCTTTTGGCTTGTCTTTTAGCACTGTTGCCAGTACCTCGGCAGCCCCCTGGATATCTCCTGCTTTGACTGATTCTGCGATGCTCAGTGCCTCATCAAAGTAGAGGCAGGGAATCAGATGCCCTTCGGCTGTCAGTCGTATCCGGTTACAACTCTCACAGAAATCATGTTTATGGGGATCGATCAGACCAAACTCGTACCCAAGCTCCTCAATAACATAGTTAAAAGAGGGACTGGCTCCTTCTCGACCAAGTGCCTTGATCTCGTACTTCTCTTTGACCTTTGAGAGTATCTCTTTGCCATGCATGCCTTCTATATCGGCACTGGCATGAGAATTTTCCATGTACTCAATGAAGCGTACTTTGATCCCTTTGCTGTGACAATACTCTAGCACATCAATGATCTCATTGTCGTTGATACCTTTGAGTGGCACCATATTGATCTTGATACCCAGTCCTACTTCCAGTGCCTTGTCAATGCCTCGCATCACTTTGCCTAGGACATTTTTCTGTGCGATCTGTGCTGCTACTGCTGGCTTGAGACTGTCCAGCGAGATATTGAGCCGCTTGAGCCCAGCATCTTTGAGTCGCTGTGCTGTCTCCTCCAACAAAAATCCATTGCTGGTCAGCGCCAGATCAATGCCTGGTTTATAGTCATGAATCATCTTGACAAATGTATCCAAATCCTCTCTCAAAAGCGGTTCTCCACCCGTCAAACGAATCTTGTTGACCCCTTCATCAATCGCCACTTTGATAAATAAAAACAGCTCCTCAAAAGAGAGGAGATTCTCCTTGGGCACCCATGAAAAAGGCTTCTCCGGCATACAATACTGACACCTAAAATTACACCGCTCTGTCACCGATACCCTCAGATAATTGACCTCTCGTCCATGTCCATCTACTAACATTTTTAATCCATTATAAAGTATTTTATTAAGCGTATCGAAAAAATGATAATAAAGGGGTGATGGGTGTCAAGAATTAGGAATTAGGAATTTTGTGGTGGTTTTTGCTTGAGTTTGTTGTAGGTTTGTTTGAACGGTGAGAGTGGAGTGAGAGAGCTTACATCAAGTAAGTGATTAAAAGTCAATAAAAATGGGTGGCTAGCTTCATGCGAGGCTTTGCTGTAGTTTTCTGTAGGTTTGAAGGTTGTTGCGAAGGAGTGTACGCCCAGTACACCCCTCTCATGCTTTAGCATCGGGGGTATCGGCATTTAGTGCCAGACATGACTGAGCCAACTCCTTCAAAGATGCAGTAAAATACTGCAAAGATTAGTGTAGGTCTCTCCAGTGTGACTGCTTCCAGAGATACGCTAACAGCGTAAAGATAAAGAAGAATCCAAGTACCCATGGACCAACTGCTTGACGCTTCGGCTTGCTAGGATCACCTGTCTCTTCAAGGTAAGCGACAACTTTTTCAAAGCCCTCTTTGCTCACACCCACACGCGGCATGGCTGTGCCAGGCAGTTGAGACTGAGGATTCTCAATAAAGTGCTCCATGAACTCTTCGCTTCGTGCACGAATCATGATACTCAGGTCTGGTGGCAATTTACCCATATACTTTGCCAAGCTGTCCTGATAGTTTGCTACTTTCATTTTGAATGCTAGCATTTCAGGATCCTGATGAGTCACGATATTTGGCTTTGTTTTAGGTACATCACCAAGCTGCGTCCACTTGCCATAACGGTCTGCATGACAACGACCACAGGCTGCTACAAATGCTTCCTTCGGTGTGACTTCTTCGGGAGCAATAGACTTGAGATAGGCTACGATATTGGCAGCCGTCTGAGCATCTGGTGCGACCACGGGCATTGGATAGGTTTTACCGCTACCCTCTTTGAATTTATGTGCTACCATTGAGGTGTGAGTAGGGTTCATGATGAAGTTGACCAAAAACTTCTCATCAAAGACTGCACCTGCATTGCTCAAATCTGGAGGATTGACACCGTAAGCGCCCGCAGAAGCAGAAGCATCCATAGGTGCTTGCATCTTCTGAGATTCGATACCGTGACATCCTGTACAGGCACTGATCATTGCTTTACCTGCAGCGACATCACCTTTGACGGTCACTGCTTTGAGATCAGGATACTTGAAGTCTTGAGATTCATAGACGATCTCGTTGCCCTGTGCGTCTACTTTTTTGTGCATCTGGTGATGGGCATAAGGCTCCACACCATAGTAAGTGACCAGCGTAAAGAAGACAACAACTGCTAATATTTTCAACTCTTTCATTATTTTTTACCTCCTACTGGTTTCTCTATCATGGTAATGAATGGCAGTACTACCCATAGACTGATAAAGGTAATCGCTGCAACCTTACCAATCATGGCAAAAGTGGGATCGGTGGGAGGCAATTTACCCATGATTGTCAGTGTAATCATGTCGATCAGCAAAAGCCAGAACCAGATCTTGAAGAGACCTCTTCTGTTGGCTGGTGCCACATTGGGGCTTCTGTCAAGGAATGGTAATCCCATCAAGATACCTTGCGCAAAGGCAAACCAAATCAGTCCGATATTTTTAGAGAATGGTCTCAAGATCTCATAACTCCAAAGGAAATACCACTCAGGGTAGATATGTGTCGGAGTTTTTAGCGGATCTGCCGGATCGAAGTTGACCGGATCCATCGCAAACTCAAAGTGATAGAAGACCAGATAAAAGAAGAGGATGAAGTAAACACCCATCACAAAGACATCCTTACTCAGGAACACTGGCTTGAACGGAATCACTTTCGCTTCTTTCTTTCTGCCTGCTTTCCAGAGTGCAGCTGACTCTTCGAAATCAATCTCTTCACCATCTTGGTTGTTGACATGCGGGATTCTCAGTGTACCAAAGTGCAGGACGATCAAGCCCATAATCACCAATGGCATCAAGAGCACATGCAGCATAAAGAATCTACCAAGGAATGCCGCGCCAGGCACATAGTCACCTCTAAGCCACTCCACAAAATGAGGGAAGTTCAACGCACCACCCAATACATCCGGTGTCGCACCTTCGAAGAGATTGGTAATAACCATACCAGCCCAGTAGCTCATCTGTCCCCAAGGCAGCATATACCCAGAAAACGCCTCTGCAGAGAAGGTAATAAACAGGAGCATACCAGAGAGCCAGATCAGTTCACGACCTTTCTTGTATGAGCCATAGTAAATACCTGTAAACATATGGATATAGATAATCAAGAATACCAATGATGCCCCTACCCCGTGAATATGTCTCCAGAACCATCCATAGCCTACCTCTGACATGATGGTGTAGTTGACCGCATCAAATGCTTTGGCTGTGTCCGGTGTATAATACATCAAGAGGAAAATACCGCTGACTACCAAGATACCGAAGGTAGCAGCCAAAATCATACCCATTGCCCAAAGGAAGTTGATATTTTTTGGAATCCAATACTCTGTAGAGAGAACTCTCTGAAGTGTATTTACCGCAAGCCGTTGATCCATCCATTTATTGCTAAATGGCATTGCTTTATCAAAATGTGCCATATTCTCTCCTTATCCCGCTATGCCGTCAGCGACAAGCTTCTTGTACTCAGGGCCTTGCTCACCCAAGACGAGTTTCGTGCCATCAATCTTAAATGGAGGGATAACCAGTGGGCTTGGTGGTGGTGACTTGAGCACTTCACCAGATGCACTAAACTCACCGCCATGACAGGCACACTTGAACTTTTTCTCCTCACCAAAATAAGCAGGAATACACCCCAAGTGCGTACAAAGACCGATCACTACCAGATATTTGTTGCCTGCGATTTCAAGCAAACGCTTGTCGTCATAGGAATTTGCATCATTTCCATTGGGAGCTGAGGCTGGCTTTGCGTCTTTGGGAAGTCTGAGGATAAAGACAGGCTTGCCTCGCCACATCTCCGTCACCAATACATTTTCTTGGGCTGCACTCACATCAATCGTGGTAAAACCCGCTGCCTTCACACTTGGTAACATGTCCCATGTACGCTTGGCACCATAGAGTACACCCAGTGCACCCAACCCGGTAAACGCCGCAAGACCAGCACCAGTAATAAACTGTCGTCTGTCGCTCATAGCTATCCTTTGAGTAAAATTTCAGATGGTAGATTATAGAGCAATTCTATTTAAATTGTATTGATGTATGTCATATATCAATACAATTGATTCAAATTTGTATTTTTTTTGTGCCGAAAAGTGACATATCTTCTACGATCTAGTACGCTGCTTTTGCTGCATTTTGATGTAGACATGGATGATTTCCAGTGCTGCCGGAGTGACACCGGAGATCTGTGAAGCAGTAAAGAGCGTAGGCGGTGTCGCTATCTCCAGCTTCTCTACGATCTCGTTACTCAGTCCCGAAATATGGGCATAACAAAAATCTTGAGGAATCTTTATTTTTAACATCTCCTCCATCTTGAGGATTTGCCTTTGCTGCTTTTCGATATATCGGCTATATTTGGCTTCTATCAATACCTGCTCTATCACCGCATCGCTGTATGGCTCAAACTCAGGCAGCAAGGCACACAACTTCTCTCTATCAAAATCGCCTCTTCCGATCACATCGACCCAGCAGGTACGGTCATTGATCTTGACGGCACCGATAGCAGAGAGCTTGTCCAAAAATACCTTGGTAGGTGTCACATACTCTGTCTTGAGAAACTGTAATGCCTCTGCAATCTGCTGCTTTTTCTGCTCTACTTTTTGGATATAGGTATTTGTCAACAAGCCCAGCGCTGCACCGTAATGAGAGAGTCTCATATCGGCATTGTCTTCACGCAGGAGCAGTCGATACTCTGCACGGGAAGTAAACATACGGTAAGGTTCCTTGGTACCCTTGGTCACCAAATCATCGATCATCACCCCAATATACGCCTCATCACGCCCCAGCACAAAAGGCTCTTCTTCACGCAGACTCTTCACTGCATTGATCCCTGCCATCAGACCCTGTGCTGCCGCCTCTTCGTAGCCCGTGGTGCCATTGATCTGCCCTGCACAGTAGAGCCCTGATACCTTCTTGGTCTCTAGTGTATGTCGCAACTCTGTAGGCTGGATATAGTCATACTCGATCGCATAGCCATAGCGTACAATCTTGGCCTGCTCCATCCCCTCTACTGAACGCACCATCTCCAGCTGTACATCGGTGGGAAGAGAGGTGCTCATGCCGTTGATATAGTACTCCGTCGCATCCATCGTCTGTGGCTCGACAAAGATCTGATG
This sequence comes from Campylobacteraceae bacterium, assembly GCA_027023325.1. GTDB lineage: Bacteria > Campylobacterota > Campylobacteria > Campylobacterales > Sulfurovaceae > JAAXPZ01. Next base: position 5,427 of record JALVVQ010000315.1, read on the forward strand.
TCTGGGACGGTCTCTAAATCGACTGATCTTGTCCTCGATACTGGGACAGTAGCGAGGTCCCACGCCTTCGATCTGACCTGAGAAAAGTGGCGCTCTGTCAAAGTTGCTCTCAATGATCTCGTGTGTGGTCTCATTGGTATAGGCGATATAACACGGTAGCTGCTTGGGTGCAAACGACGCTCTGTCTGTACGAAAAGAGAAAGGAATCGGAGGGATATCCCCTGGCTGTGCCTCCATCTGTGAGATATCCACGGAGCTCACATCGATACGGGCACAAGTACCGGTCTTGAGCCGTCCGATATCAAAGCCTAGACTACGCATGGACTGTGCCAGCTCGACAGAGGGTAGTTCCCCTTGCCTGCCCGCCACCTGCTGCTTATCACCGATATGGATAAGCCCATTGAGAAAAGTACCTGCGGTGATGATCACTTTGGGAGCATAGTAGAGATTGCCCAGCTGCGTCGTAACACCTTTGACCACACCCTCCTCTACGATGAGTTCATGGGCAATCTCTTGCTTGACATCGAGATTGGGTGTATTGAGTACTACATTGCGCATATAGATACGGTAGGCGTCCATATCGATCTGTGCCCTAGAACCTCGCACAGCAGGGCCTTTGGAGGCATTGAGCGTACGAAACTGTATCCCAGTCGCATCCGTACACAACCCCATCTCGCCACCTAGTGC
>JALVVQ010000316.1 GCA_027023325.1 Campylobacteraceae bacterium
GTTGTACCCCTACAACACCGATGACAGGAAAATAAAATGAAAATATTTTACAGCAGCGATGATACCTTTGAAGCAAACTTCAATGAACTTTTAGCACGCGGTACGATGGATATCGAAGGGGTGACAAGCATCGTCTCTGGATTGCTCAAAGAGATACAGACCGAGGGGAACAGTGCCCTCAAAGCACAGATCGCCAAGTTTGACAGATGGGAGCCTGAGGATGATGCAGCGCTTCTGGTAAGCACAGGGGATATGGCTAAAGCCTATGCAAACATAGACCCTGCACTTCGTGATGCCTTGCATCTTGCGTATGACCGTATCGAGGCCTATCATCAAAAGCTGATGCCCAAGACTTGGATGGACGAAGAGGCTAACGGCACCATACTGGGACAAAAAGTCACAGCAGTAGACAGGGCAGGGCTCTATATCCCTGGTGGCAAAGCAGCCTACCCAAGCTCACTTCTGATGAATGTCATACCAGCACAGGTAGCAGGTGTAGAAGAGATAGTAGTCTGTACCCCCGCACCAGATAATGAACTCAATGAGTTGCTACTTGCTGCCTGCCACCTCTGTAAAGTCACACAGGTTTACAGGGTAGGTGGTGCCTCTGCCATCGGTGCGATGGCGTATGGCACAGAAACGATCCCCAAAGTAGATGTTATCACAGGCCCTGGCAATATCTTCGTAGCGACAGCAAAAAAGCTGGTCTATGGTGAAGTGAACATTGATATGATCGCAGGTCCATCAGAGATAGGCATACTCGCAGATGAGACTGCCAGAGAAGACTATCTAGCAATTGACCTGCTAAGCCAGGCAGAGCATGATGAGATGGCAAGTTCTATCCTCATCACTACAGACAGCGAACTGGCCAATAAAGTGAGTGATAAAGTAGAAGCACTGCTAGGAACACTTAGCCGTGAAGAGATTGCAAGAAAGTCTATAGAAGAGCGTGGTGCTATTATCGTGGCTTCAGATATGGATGAGGCAATTGCCCTCATGAACGAGATAGCACCAGAACACTTAGAAGTAGTGACTAAAGATCCTATGGCGCTGCTAGACAGTATCAAACACGCAGGTGCTATCTTTTTGGGTGAGAATACCCCTGAGCCTATCGGTGACTATGTAGCAGGCCCCAACCACACGCTACCTACGGGTGGCACAGCGAAATTTTACTCGCCATTGTCCGTAGAGCACTTCTTGAAGAAGTCGTCTATTATTTCTATGTCTAAGCAGGGGATGCAGGAGATAGGTGAGCAGTGTGCGCTGATAGCCAATACTGAGGGGTTGACGGCGCATGAGGAGAGTGTTCGGATTAGATTGAGGGGGTAATGTATGGATATATTGTCAAGAATTGTAGTTGATCTATTATTCGGTAATATTGAAAAGAAAGTGAGAAATGTGGATAAGGAAAAATATCCGAAAACGCATATGTTTATCTCTCTTTTGAACTTTATTAGCATTTTAGTTGCACTGATATTCGTAGGATATTTTCTTTTTTTCCTCGCAATGTTTAGTGGCTATAGCGGAGGATAATATATTCATCGACTATGCTATGCCATCGTAGGGTGCGTTTGCTATCGCACCATGAATTGTCATAAGCGTTTTATCTGTTGCTTTCGAGCAAAAGGTGTGGCGGCAACCACACCCTTGTAGGTCGGGATGCCCTCATCCCGATAATAACTACAATGGCATAAAATATATATTTCCCCATCAAAATACGCAATACGAAATCTTCAAGAAAAATACAATACGGTTGTAATTTAAATGGGTGTCGGGGTGGGGCACCCCGACCTACGCGTCCTGCCCTTCGATCTCTTTATCAAATCTGCTCTGTACTTCACCCAGCTGCATACCGATCAGGTCAATATCTGCTCTTTTGGCGTTGGGGGAGGGGAGCCAGACTGCTTTGAAGTCTGCACATTTGGAGGTGTTGGCAGCGTTGATGATATAGTCTGCGTAGTCATCTACGCTTGTGACGGTGGTCGCTTCATCGGTCTCGTCATTGTAGAGCTTGATAAGAAAGCCTTCGTCAAGATTGAAGATGATCTCTGCGGTGACGGTGAGGAGTATGCCTTCTGCTTTTTCTTCTGTTTCCATATGGGTATCCCTAGTTTTTGGAGTAAGTATAGCATGGGTGAGGTAAAAACATAGCTCAAGTTGATAGTGGTTTGGAAATGGATTCAAAAGGAGAATGAAAAAAAGTACTTGAGCTAATAGTTTTCAAAAGGAGAAATTGTATGTGGCGCGGTGGACGGGACTCGAACCCGCGACCCCCTGCGTGACAGGCAGGTATTCTAACCAACTGAACTACCACCGCACATACATATTATGGTGGTCGCTACAAGACTCGAACTTGTGACATCTACCTTGTAAGGGTAGCGCTCTACCAACTGAGCTAAGCGACCGAAAAACGAATAAGATACACTGGCGACCCTTAGAGGATTTGAACCTCTGTGTCTGCGTTGAAAACGCAGCATCCTTGGCCCCTAGATGAAAGGGTCATCTAGTCCAAATAGTCATAAATCATTCGTTTCGTGGTGACCCGTCTAGGATTCGAACCTAGGGCCCATTCCTTAAAAGGGAATTGCTCTACCAACTGAGCTAACGGGTCACAAAACCTCAACCGTTTCTGGCTTAAGTGGGCAGAATTATAGCTTATAAGTCTGCCTTTGTCAAGAGTATTTTAGGATTTTGTTAAATTTTTTTCCAAAAGGTTCATTGCATATACGACGGCAGCGTTCTGCACCGCTTGTCTATCGCCCTCAAAATGGCATCTCTCTATCGCTGTGCTGCTAGGTGAGCGTATGCCGATATAGACAGTGCCTACAGGCTTTTCTGCTGAGCCACCATCGGGGCCTGCGATACCACTGACAGCAATAGCATAATCACTGGAAGCTTTGTGCTGTATGCCGGCAAGCATCTCCTCTATGCACTGCTGGCTCACTGCACCATAAAGCTCTAGTGTTTCATTACTTACCCCTAGCCAGAGATGTTTGATCTCATTGGCGTAGGTGACGCAGCTGCCATGGAAGACAGCAGAGGCACCAGAGATAGCCGTAAATGCAGCAGCCACTCTGCCTCCGGTGCAGCTTTCTGCCATGCTTATGGTGTGTTGTTGTGCTTTGAGAGTGTCGATGATCTGTTGCAGTTGTTTTTCCATGGGAATATTGTAGCATATTTAGCCCTTTTTCGATATAATCGCTCAATTTTATACAAAGTAGAGACAACATGATGGATTACAAAGAGACACTACTATTGCCCAAAACAGATTTCCCGATGCGTGGAAATCTTCCGACCAATGAGAAGATTCGATACCAGAAGTGGTTTGACGAAGATGTGTATGGACAGATGAAAAGCAAGCGTGAGGGGTGTGAATCTTTTACGCTGCATGACGGCCCTCCCTATGCCAATGGCGATATCCATATCGGACATGCCCTCAATAAGATCCTCAAAGACATCATCACCAAGTATCACTACTTTCAGGGCAAGTCCGTCCGCTATACGCCGGGCTGGGATTGTCATGGACTGCCTATCGAGCAGAAGGTAGAAGAGAAGATCGGCAAAGCAAAAAAGGATGCCATGCCTGTTGCAAAGTTTAGAGAGCTGTGTCGCAATCATGCCACCAAGTTCATAGATCTGCAAAGAGAGGGATTCAAAAACCTAGGGATTCTTGGTGACTGGGACAACCCTTATGTCACGATGGATTTCAAATTTGAAGCCAATATCTACCGCACACTCTGTGAAGTGGCCAAAAAAGGTCTACTCGTAGAGCGGAACAAGCCAGTCTTTTGGTCATGGGCGGCCGAGTCTGCTCTGGCTGATGCTGAGGTGGAGTATCAGGATAAAGAGGACTACTCGATCTATGTAGCCTTCGAGATGAGTGATGAGGCAAAAGCAGATCTGGGTCTGCCTGCCAAAGCAGCGATGGTGATCTGGACAACTACCCCATGGACACTGCCAGCCAACACAGGAATCTCACTCAATCCAGAGGAGAGTTATGTGCTCACGACTGACGGCTATATCGTAGCGCAGAGTCGTCATGCTGCACTGATAGAGGAGGGTGTGATCAGTGGAGAAGTCGTCACTGCCATCCCTGCCAACAAGTTGGAAAAATACAAAGCTATCAACCCACTCAACGACAGAGACTCCACGCTAATTCTCGGAGAGCATGTAGAACTCACAGGCGGTACAGGTGCCGTACATACGGCTGGAGGACATGGTGAGGATGATTATTTTGCTGGACTAAGGTACGGACTAGAAGTACTCATGCCAGTGGATGAGAAAGGGTGTTATGATGAGAGTGTAATCGGACATAAACTCTTCCCCAATCCTGAATCTTTTGTCGGGATGCATGTCTTCCGAGCCAATGAACCGATCTTGGAACTACTCGGCGATAGCCTGCTCAAAGTAAGCAAGTTTACCCACTCCTATCCTTTCTGTTGGAGGACAAAAAAGCCTGTGATCTATAGGGCGACCAAGCAGTGGTTTATCGCAATAGATCAGCCACTAGAGGGACAGAGTGAGACGCTCAGAGAGCTCGCTACCAAAGGGATCGATGAGACGACTTTCTACCCAGACTGGGGACGCAACCGTCTAGGTTCTATGGTAGAGGGCAGACCTGACTGGTGTATCTCTAGACAGCGTACCTGGGGTGTGCCGATCGCATTCTTTAGGGTCAAGCAGACCAAAGAGGTGATCTTCGATGAGGCAGTGTTGACCCACGTGGCAGGTATCTTTGAGGCGCATGGTTGTGATGCCTGGTATGACAGAGAGATCGCGGATCTCCTGCCAGCCAACAGCGGCTACAGCCCTGAAGATCTGGAGAAGGTCAATGACATCCTTGATGTCTGGTTCGACTCTGGCTCTACTTGGAATGCGGTACTCAAGAGTGGCAACTATGATGCAGGGAAGTTTCCTGCAGATATGTACCTAGAGGGCAGTGACCAGCACAGAGGCTGGTTCCAGTCTTCACTGCTGCTAGGCTCTGCAGTCAATGGCTTCCCTCCGTACAAGTCTGTACTGACGCATGGCTTTACTGTCGATGAGAAGGGTGAGAAGATGTCCAAGTCCAAAGGCAATGTCGTCGCCCCTCAGAAGGTCACGCAGCAGTATGGCTCAGAGATCCTGCGTCTCTGGGTTGCACTCTCAGACTACCAGAGCGACCTCAAGATCTCTGACGGTATCCTCAAGCAGACCGCAGAGCAGTACCGCAAGATCCGAAATACCTTCCGTTTCCTACTTGCCAATGTGGATGACCTCGATACGCTCGTAGCACCAGAGCAGTATGGAGAGCTGGATCGTTGGATACTGCGTAAGGCAAGGGCGGTGTTTGCCTCGGTCAAAGAGAGTTTTGATGCGTACGATTTCCTCAGAGGGTTTGCCACGCTCAACCACTTCTTGACCAATGAGCTCAGCGGTATCTATATGGATATCTGTAAGGACCGCCTCTATACGGAAAAAGTAGATGCTCCTGTGCGCCGCAGTGCCCAGTCAGCGATGGCTGTGATCTCCAAGAGCATGCTGGCATTGGTCGCCCCAGTGCTTACCTATACTGCCGATGAGATTCTCGACTATGCCCCTGCGATTTTCAAGGGTGAGATGGCGTCTGTGTTTGATCTGGTTTATGCACCAGTGATAGAGGTGGCTGAGAGCTTTGATGACAGTATCATGATAGCTACCAGAGAGGCATTCGCCGAAGAGATCGACCGACTCAAAAAAGAGAAGCTGATCAAGTCCACCATGGAGCTGGAGATCGCAGGTGAAGTAGATGCCTTCGCCATCAGCGACAGCAAAGACCTAGAGGACTGGTTCGTAGTCTCTGCCGTAGCAGCTACTAGCAAAGGTGAGCAGATAGCTTCCTTTGAGGCAGAGGGCAAGCAGTTCACCATCCACAAAGCCACCGCCCACAAATGCCCACGATGCTGGAGATTTGTCAGCGAAGCAGAAGACGCCATCTGTGCACGCTGTGCTGAGGTAGTCAGATAATGTTCGACCTCTCCCAGCCTATCCAGATGCCAGTGATCATCGGCTCTATTGTTTTTATCTTTGCAGTGGTTGGTGTGGGGCTTGGGGTTGTGGGGTATTACAAGAGGAAGATGCAGTCGTAGT
>JALVVQ010000317.1 GCA_027023325.1 Campylobacteraceae bacterium
TCTACCCTCTTTATACAAGTGGCTCGGTAGCTCAGGGGTAGAGCAAAGGATTGAAAATCCTTGTGTCGGCAGTTCGATTCTGCCTCGAGCCACCACTTAACCTATCTCTTTTCTTTCTTATTTTATATCTATCCAAAAGTATTTTTCATACATATTTTATGTTTACCTTTTTAGTCTATCATTGGCTCGACCAAATAGATAACATACAAGGATTCACCATGAAATACGCAGCCATACTTGCACTTCTCACCTCACTTTCACTCTCTGCCGGATTTTCTGATATAGATGCCACACAACTCAAAGCACTTCAAGCCAAGGGCGTTCCGCTGATTGACATCCGAACACCCCAGGAGTGGAAACAAACCGGCATTATTGACGGTGCCCACCAGATGATGTTCTTTGATATTCAGGGCAATGCCCATGCCCAGACTTGGATCAAAGATCTAAGCAAAATAGTCAAGGACAAAAAAACACCTTTTATACTCTACTGTGCCCATGCCAACCGTACCAAAGCTGTAGGAAACTGGCTGGTAGACAAACTGGGCTATACCCATGTCTATGAGCTTAAAGGCGGGATAGAGTACGGATGGAGAGACCTTGGAGAAAAAACAGTCAAAGCCAAATAAAGTAGGGGTCGATGTCCTATCGACCCAGAAGAAGTCTAACAGTGTCCAGAAAGGATATGATCTACGGTATTATTGACATAGGCATTATGCTTGTTGTCCTTATGATACATGATATAAAAATGTCTCAGCATTTTATAGCCTTGCAGCCTCGCCTCAAACAATAATCCCTCTTGCACCTTGTCTGCAATCGCATACTTGGACACCACAGAGACGACAGGACGATCCGTATCTTTGCTACTTCGCTTGACAGTCTGTAGTGCTGCTGTCGTATCACTGACTTCTGAAAGCATATCGAAGGAGCTACACTGCACACCCAGTTCGCTAAAGACATCCGCCATGATTTGGCGTGTGTGGCTTCCCTCTTCTCGGCACACCCATCTAAATTTGTAGAGATCCTCAGGTCTCAGTATTTTGGGGATAGGGACATTACTGAATACGACCAGTTCATCCTCTTTCCATTCACGAGAGATAAGACTTTCATCGATAATTTGTGCCTCCACAAGACCTAAATCAAGGTTTTTATTCTTTAATTTATCTACGATTTCACCACTCAATCCCACCTGCAACTTGATGTCATTGTGAATCGCCTCACTCATGGTATTGAGACAGTCTCCTGGCACCACATAGCTGCCTATGGTAAAAGAAGCGCCCAGCCTGAAAGTAATCTTTTTGTCAATGATATTAAGCATCTCTCCCTCTGCACTGTGGAGACATTTTTCCAGCTTTATTGCTACTTTATAGAGCTCCTCCCCTGAAGCTGTCAGGCGAATACCATTCTTTTTTCGCTCTATGATCTTACTATCCAAGTAATTCTCTACAAACTTTATCTGCTGCGTCACGGCTGGTTGCGATATCCCCAACCTTGCTGAAGCTTTGGAAAAGCTTCTCTCTCTTACTACGGTGAGGAATGTTTCTAGCTTTACAAAATCTTTTAACACATACGATCCTTTCTTTCGTCTAACTTCTTAACTATTAAACTATAACAAATAGTAACATAAGTTTAACTTATTTATTTTAAATTCTGTAGTTTTATAAGTAAATGTGTACAGTTCCCATCTTTTATCATTTTGTAGCTATAATCATTATACTACTACGAAGGAGGCAGGGGATGCTAAAGGATTTGAATAAAGCGCAAAAAGAAGCTGTGACCCATATTGACGGCTCCCTTCTTATTCTTGCCGGCGCTGGAAGTGGAAAAACCAAAACACTTACCACGCGACTGGCATACCTTATCGGAGAAGTAGGTATCGATCCTGTCAATACTCTTACACTAACCTTTACCAATAAAGCTGCCAATGAGATGAGGGAAAGAGCCATCTCCCTCATAGGCAATAACCATGGTACTCCGCCATTACTGTGTACCTTTCACAAATTTGGTCTGCTGTTTCTGAAATTCCATATAGAAAAGCTCGGACGGAAAAACTCTTTTGTTATTATTGACAGCGATGATAAAAAAAGACTCCTACGAACGCTTGCCAAGGGGATGAGAGTTGACCTTAACCTCTCTTTTATCGGCAGTGAAATCTCTAAATACAAAAATACTCTGCTCTCCCCTCAAGAGGTTATCGAAAAGGCCGAACTCCCCGACTATAAAAAAATAGCCAAAATCTATAAAGCCTATGAGGAAAATATTGTCGAAAACAATCTGGTAGACTTTGACGATCTGCTTATGCTCAGTTACAAAATTTTAAACGAAGACCCTCTGCTGAGAAAAGAGGTAAGCAACCATTATCAATACATCATGGTCGACGAGTATCAGGATACCAATGAACTCCAATTCAAGCTTTTGGAACATCTCAGTAGCGAACATGGCAATATCTGTGTCGTAGGTGATGATGACCAGAGTATCTATGGGTGGCGTGGTGCGAATATTCGAAATATTTTAGATTTTCATACACACTTTAAAGACACCAAGATAGTCAAACTTGAAGTCAACTACCGCTCCACGCAACCAATCTTAGATGCCTCCAATGCCTTGATTGAACATAATCAGCATCGACTAGGGAAAAAGCTCACCTCACATAAAGGCAAAGGTGGTCCCATCAAACTCCTGCATTCACTAGATGAATCACATGAATCCAGAGCCATTGCAAAAGAGATTAAATCCCTACTCTCCAAAGGCATCCATCAAGATGAAATCGCTGTCCTCTACCGTATCAATGCCCTCTCCCGTTCTCTTGAGGAGGGCTTCACTAAAGAGGGGCTAGGCTTCAAACTCATTGGCGGTATGCGCTTCTATGAGAGGGCTGAAGTCAAAGATATCATCTCCTACTTTAGAGTATTGGCAAATCCTCATGACGACTTCTCCTTCCTCCGCATAGCCAATAAGCCCAAGCGAGGTATAGGCAAAGTCTCCATAGACAAGCTACAGCACCTTGCCTATGAAAAGCGGCTTTCTATTTACCAGACCATTGAGAAACTCTCACCCAAAGAGCTTGAAGCCACTACAACCAAACGTGCTGCTGCCTCTCTCAAGACACTGATAGAGAACATACATATGTTACAGGCTGAGACCAAAGTCTCTCTTTATAACTTCGTAACGCTGTTTGAAGAAACTATCAAGCTCAAAGAGCATTATCGTAGCATGGTGGATGGCATGGAGCGGATACTCAATATTGATGAGTTTTATGGCTATTTCCGTGAAGCAATCGTACAGAACCCTGATATCACATTGGATGAGTTCCTTAATAATGTCTCTTTACAGAGTGATCAGGATGAAGTCGGAAAAGAGACGGTAGCAATTATGAGCATTCACGCAGCCAAAGGACTGGAGTTCGAACATCTCTATGTCATCGGTATGGAGGAGGAGTTCTTCCCACTGCTTGGTGAAGGTTGCAATATGGAAGAGGAGCGCAGACTCGGCTATGTTGCCATCACCAGAGCCAAGTCAGATCTCACACTTTGCTATGTAGATAGCCGCTTTTACAAGGGTCGCAGAAAGATGTTGGACAAGAGTCGATTCCTTGGTGAAGCGGGACTTATCAATGACACAGCACTGAAGATCACCAAAAGTGCTGACTACAAAAAAGGAGACCTTGTCAAACACAAGATCTTTGGTATAGGGCGCGTACAGGCTGCCAACAAATCAGGCAGAGAGTACAAGCTAATGATTAATTTTGGTGGCAATAAAAAAGAGATACTGAGCTCATTTGTGCAGCCTGTATAGGTCAAGGAAGCAAATTGAATCGCCTCTTTGTTGTCAACAAACCCATATGTCGTAGCTCCAACGGATATATGGGGCATATCAAACGAAAATATGGCACTAGAAAAGTGGGCTTTTCCGGTACATTGGATCCTTTTGCTACCGGCTGCCTCATTGTAGCTACAGGACAATACACCAAACTGTTTCAATACCTCGACAAAGCACCCAAAAGCTACAGAGCTACCCTCTGGCTGGGAGCCAACTCGCCCACACTGGATATAGAAAAAATAGACAGTCTCCAGGAGGTTGCTCCCTTTGACGCAGAAAAGATTAAGGCAGCGCTGCAAAGCCTACAAGGGGAGCTTACCTACTATCCACCCAAATACTCTGCCAAAAAAGTCAACGGAAAACGCGCCTATGATTTGATGCGAAGAGGGGAAGAGGTACAACTCAAAGCCATCACTTCAACCATTTATAAGATAAAACTTTTGCACTATACGCATCCCTTTGTCCATTTTGAAGCTACAGTGAGTGAAGGCACCTATATCCGAAGTCTTGGGGCACTGATTGCAGATAAGCTTGGTGTTGATGCCACGCTTTCCAGCCTTCATCGTATCCATGAGGGACAATTTTATTATGATAACGAAAAAGCACTGGATCCTTTCGGGCACCTTGCCGTGCCTCGCAATGTCTACAGTGGAGATGAAATATGGCTTGAACTTGGCAAAAAACTCTCAGTGGCATATTTTGAAGAGCAGAGCGATGGAATCTACCTTGTAGAAACAACGAACTTTTTCTCCATTATTGAGATTATCGAGGAAGGGGTCGCATATAGATTCAACAGAATACCCAAATTTGAAGGAGACCCATGCGCACTATAAAAGCACATGCCAAAGTCAATATCTTTCTTAAAATCACAGGTCATAAAAAGGGCTATCATACGCTGCTTTCTCGTTTTATGCGTGTAGAGGATCTCTATGACACGATCGCCTTTGTGCCTGGAGAATATGAGCAGTTTACCATTGAGGGCTGCGAAGGCGTAGTCAGAGAATCCAACACCATCTACAAAGCCTTTGTCGCACTCAACAAACATCTGGACAATCCTATCCTTATTCACTTCTTTCTCAATCACAAGGTAGTCGTGCAGAAGCGTATCCCTTCACAAGCAGGGTTGGGTGGTGGCAGTTCAGATGCAGCTGCTTTTATGCGGCTTGCCAATGAAGTCTGTGGACTCAAGATTGATACGGATACCCTTGCAAAAATTGGTAGTGAGGTAGGGGCTGACCTACCCTTCTTTGTCTACAACTATCCCTCTGCCAATGTTAAGGGGTTTGGAGAGATTGTACAGCCTTTTTTTGAAGAACCCTTAGCGCTAGAGCTTGATACACCTGATATCGGGTGTGATACGGCAGAGGTCTACAAAACATTCAAGAAATATCTTTTTGCAAATATTGACCCTGCATCTTTTTTCGGATGGGAAAATCTGGACTCCAAAACCTTGCTTAAGATTGTTGCAAATCCTGTGGTACTAAATGACCTCTACCCTGCTGCTATGATTGCGTATCCGGAGCTGGAAAAACTTAATAAAAAAGGGTGGTTTTTTTCAGGGAGTGGGAGTACATTTTTCAGACTGCTGTAGCATCTGCTACCGCAATGGAAGTAACCACCTCCTCCTGGAGGCAATCATGCTGCTTCTTGCGTCATCCTACCTACTCAGAGAGTGGGTTGACAACAATCTCAATAGTATCCTCACCTGTAGCATTCTTATCGTCGGTCACCCTGAGGGTTATCGTATGACTACCTACAGAGAGGTTTGCATCATACAGAATACCGCTATGCATGAGTGTATCCTCATCAAGCCACTCGTAGCTGACAATACTTCCATCGTCATCATCACTGGTAGCCCCAGAAAGAGAAACTATGCTCCCCTCGGATACCACAACATCACTCTCTGTAGATATGCGTGCAACCGGTACTTTGTTGTCTATTTTTGGTGCTGTTATTGTAATCATAATACGCGCCACATTAGACTCCTCCTCGCCGTCACCAAGCTTAAAGGTAAACAAGTCTTTGCCGGCATAGCCATTCTCTGGCGTATAAGAGACTTCAGGGAGCTTACTGGCATCAAGTGTGCCATGTGTGGGGAGAGAGACGATAGTGTAAATCACGCGGTCACCATCTGAAGTAGTTGCTGGTCCCAACAATACCTTATACCCTGTAGTGCCCTGATCCATTTCAACATACTTGCTTTGTGCCACAAGATCAAAACAAGCAGTCAGAAAAAATGCACTCAATCCTGCTACTGTTACCCTTAAAATCTTTCGCATTCCAGAAGTCCC
>JALVVQ010000318.1 GCA_027023325.1 Campylobacteraceae bacterium
CAATAGAAATTACTTATACTGTGTGCTACTCAATTTTCCCACACATAAAATGAGGTAAAAACACCACATCAACACCATTAAACACTTTCTCTCCCCTCTGATTAAAGTTTAACACATACCCCTTTTTAGGCTTATAGTTCTCTAAAAAGTAATGGTAGGATTTAGATATCTTCATAGAGGTCAGGTTTGATTTTATCTCTACAGGGATACTGTCATCTATGATGAAGTCTACCTCTGCACCATTTTTTGTTCTGTAGTATTTTACATCTCTCTCTATCAACTCTCGAAAAACAAAGTTTTCCAGCATCGCACCTTTGTCTACTCTATCTTCCAAAGCAGAAAAGTTTTTGATAATCACATTTCTAAGCCCCATATCTAAAAAGAATATCTCAGGGTTTTTCACAATTTCTAGTCGTTTATTGGTAAAAAATGGTGTAATGCTTTTGGTTAAAAATGCCTTTTCAAATACGGACAAATATGTTTTGAGCTGTACAGCGTTCACACCTATAAGTGTAGAAAGTTCATTGTACACTACCACATTTCCTATCTGCAAGGACAAAGCCTTTAGAAGCTTATACATTTTAGTCTCGTCAGTGATTTTGGCTATCTCTTTGATGTCCCGTAAGAGATAAATGCTTAGTAGGTTTTTGAGCACCTCTTTTTTCTCATCTTCACTTTTACTGAGTATCACTCGTGGGTAGCCTCCATAGGTAAGATACTCATCTATATATGTATAGATTTTTTTAGAAAGTACCGTAGAGATAGAACTATCAGACCTTACATAAAGACCATAAAGGTTTTCATCTTTAACCCGTAAAAATTCGCTAAAAGAAAAGGAATAAAGGTTAAATACAAATATCCTACCTACTAAGTATTTGACAGCATTGATAGAAAGTTCCATAGCAGAAGAACCTGAGATGAATATTTTTTTGTCTGTTGTATCATAGATATATTTTAGGTGCTTCCCGCCCATATTGGCATACTGGAACTCATCTATAAATATATGCGCATAAGGCTCAATGTAAAGTGCTATAAAACTCTTAATATCTTCTTCAAACAAACTCTTAAGTTCTATGTCTTCAAAGCTTAGAAAGACAGGGTTACTTACACGGCTGTGTATTTCTTTAAGCAAAGTCGTCTTGCCTACCTGCCGTGGCCCAAAGATAGCTATAATCTCAGGCGTTTCTAGATACTGCTCTATTTTTTCTTCGATTTCTCTTTTATAATACATTTTAACCACGCTATTTTCAATTTATAGTTTATTATAGCGTGGTTATTTTAAACTATTCTTTAAATCTAGTGGTCTGGTGATCATTCTTTTCTTCTTGCTCGCTCACAATTTCCAATCCAATTGGCTTCTCAGCCGACCAAACTACCATCATCAAAGGCAAACCCTTTTGCAAGCTGTGCTATAATCTCTTTAGAGGTACCCTTTAAAGGAAGCAGATGTCGAAACTACCCCGTTGGTTGATGCCGTTGGCGCACAAAAATGCATTTATTTTTAACCCGAGCCCCAGAGACTTTACCGTGGAGGAGATACCATTGTATGAGTTTAGTGGAGAAGGGGAGCATCTGGTGCTGAAGATCCGTAAAAAGGAGCTAACCACCTGGGAGATGCTGGATATCCTCAGTAAGTATCTGGGGATCAGGCAGCGGGATATCGGCTATGCGGGACTCAAGGACAAGCATGCCATGACCATTCAGTATATCTCGATCATGGCAACCCATGCGCCCAAGCTGGAGGACTTCACCCATCCGCAGATCAAGATCCTCGACCGTATCCGACACAACAACAAAATACGCATCGGACACCTCAAAGGCAACCGCTTTCATCTGCGCTTCAAAAAGGTACTGGGTGTACAAAAAGAGATGCTGGACTCTGTGCTGGTATGGATTAAAGCACATGGCGTGCCCAACTACTTCGGGCACCAGCGCTTCGGGATGTATGGGGACAACTGGCAGGAGGGGCAGAAGATCCTCTCTGGAGAGCTGAAGATGCGGGACAGAAAGAACCGTGAGTTTCTCATCTCTGCCTACCAGAGCTATCTGTTCAACAACTGGCTGAGCAAGCGCATAGAGCTCTGCAGGCTGCTGGAGGATTTTTCAGAGACAGAGACGGAGGGGGTGCTGAAGCTTCCAGAAGGTACACTCACCGGGAGCAAGAAGCAAAAAAACTTCTTCAAGATACTTGAAGGCGATCTGCTGATGCACTACCCCTACGGTAGGATATTTTATGCGGAGGAGCTGCCCAAAGAGGTGGAGCGGTTTGGAGAAAGAGACCTCTCAGTGACAGGACTGATCCCCGGAAAGAAAGTAAAGCTGGCAGAAGGTGCAGCCAGAGAGATCGAGCAGGTATTTGATGAAGAGATCCGCGAAAACGGCTCTAGACGCTATGCTTGGATCTTCCCGACAGAGATTAAGAGTAAATATATCCCGGAAAAAGCACATTACGAGCTGGGATTTTTCCTTCCCAAAGGCTGCTATGCGACCAATGTGGTCGATCTGCTTCGGGGCTATAGGGAGTAGTGTATGGCGCAGCTGTCCAGAGAAGAGGAGGTGCTGGATCGACTGATCATTTGCCCCAAATGTCATACAATCCATCAAAAAGTAGAGATTCCCAAAGGCAAGAGCGCCAAATGTGACAAGTGCGGCAGGATACTCTATCACTATGATGTACGGATACTGAACCATGGGCTGGCGTTGGGTATCACCGGACTGCTGCTCTTTTTTGTCTCTAATCTCTTTCCGCTTGTACGAGTAGAGATGCTGGGACATGAACAGCATGTAACCATTATCTCTATGGTATTTTCACTCTTTGAGAATGGCTTTTATGTCGTAGGTGTGGTGGTGGCATTTATGGTCTTTATCTTTCCTCTGATGATCTTGGTGGTCTATATCATGATCAACTGGTTGATGATGCAGCACAGGGGTGCACAGCTGACCAAGGAGCTGCTGATACTGCTCTCAAAACTGCTACCATGGAATATGCTGGAAATCTACTTGGTCAGCATTCTGGTGGCACTAGTGAAACTGGTAGGGCTGATGCAGATCCATTTTGGGCTCTCGTTTTGGGCGTTGGCACTCTTTGTGCTGCTGGATATCTATCTGAGCAAGAGTATCCGTATCGGTGAGTTTTGGGAGCTCAGGCGGAGGATATACTATGCCTCATAAGCAGCAGATCGATCCCGAGACACTATTGCGCTGTAGCGTATGTGAAGCAGTCAACAGGGACAGGGAAGGGGATATCTACTGTCACCGCTGTGGTTCACGGATCTTTCGTAACCCTAAGCTCAGTACTTCCCGTGCCTGGGCATTTTTGATTACAGCACTGATCCTCTATGTCCCTGCCAATCTCTATCCTATCCTTATCAGTGAAAAATTCGCTTCTCATGCGAGCAATACAATCATCGGGGGGATACTACTGCTTTGGGAAGAGGGTTCCTACCCTATCGCCATGATCATCCTGGTTGCCTCGGTACTGGTGCCTATTTTGAAGTTTATTGTGCTACTATATCTTCTTATTAATACCCGTCTCAAAAAGCAGCGCTATAGCCGTGTGGGTCAGCATAGACTGCACTACATGACAGAGGTGATTGGGCCTTGGTCTATGGTGGATGTTTTTGTGGTGGCGATACTGACAGGATTGGTACATATGGGACAGATCAGGGTCATTGCAGGGCCTGGCGCTACGGCATTTGTGCTGATGGTGCTTTTTACGATGTTTGCGGCACTGTCGCTGGATACGAGATTATTTAAGGAAAAGGAGCCCTATGGCAGAGATTAGTCAGCCGACCATTGAGGAGAGCAGCCGCTTCAATCTCTTTACCTCTATCTGGATTGTTCCTTTTATTGCACTGATCATTTCACTCTGGCTGGTCTACCAGCATTTTGCCAAGTTGGGGCCAGAGATTCAAATTACTTTTAGTAACAGTGGAGGCATCGTAGCAGGGCAGAGTGTAGTCAAGTATCGCAATGTACCTGTCGGAAAGGTCACCCGTATCGAGATCGAAGAGAAGGGCAAGGGAGTCGTAGTCATCGTTCGCATGGAAAAAGAAGCAGAGCGTTTCCTCAATGAAAGTACGCGTTTCTGGATTGTCAAACCGGAAGTCGGATACAGTGGTGTCAGTGGATTGGATACTCTTATCAGTGGCTCCTATATCGCTATGCATGCAACGGAAGGCAAAGAACAGAGAAGTGATTTTAAGGGTCTAAATTCTCCTTATCGCGATATCAATTCTGGTGAATATATCCTACTTAGCTCCAAGAGTGTCGGCGGCATCAAGGTGGGCACACCCATCAACTATCGCAATATCCAGGTAGGAGAGATAGAGCATGTTTCTTTGGCTCCAAACGGCAAGCGTGTAGAGGTGGTTGCTTTTGTGAAAAAGGCGTATGCGGGACTGATCAATATCACGACAAAGTTTTGGCTTCAGGATCTGGCAAATATTGGTTTCAAGGGAGGAAAGCTCAATGTGAGGCTGGCACCGGTGATCTCCTATTTGGCATTTGGAGGGGTGACCTTTGAGAGTAAATTTGACAAGATATACCCCAAAGCATCTTCCAACTATTTTTATAGACTATATGAAAACGAGTATGAGGCACAAAGCAGAAAAATAGGGGAAGAGCTAAGAGAGAATCACCTTTTCAGTTTTCAGTTTCAGGGTAGAATATCGGGACTCAAAAAAGGGGCATCGATACAGTACCAGGGATTTGATATTGGTGAGGTGAATGAAGTAAAACTCCACTATAACAGTCAGAGCCATACAATGGAGGGCGTAGTACTTGGAGAGATCGATGTCTCTATCTTCGCAGACCATAATCGCAGTGGGTTTGAAAACTTACAATCAGCCGTAGTTGAGGGGTTGCGTGCTCAGCTTAGCAGCGTCAATCCGCTGATTGGCGCATTGTTTGTGGATCTGATCTTTGCCAAAGACACGGCACCTGTCAGTCTGGTGACCAACGAAGTGACAGGTACGGTGTTTCCCGTGCTTGATGTCCAGAAGACAAGTCTGCTTGACGGGTTGACAAAATTTACCAATAAGCTCAATCAGCTAGAAATACAGCCATTGCTCAGTTCGGCAAAAACAGTGATTGATGGCAGTGCCAAACCATTACAGGAGGCACTGGATAGTCTAAACAAAGCGATTACCAGCTTCAAGGCATTGGCTGATGAAAATAGTGAGCCTTTGCATGCTATGTTAACATCGATTACCAAGAGTGCTGACAGTCTCAATGGCGTGGTATCGGATGATGCCACCAAGGCCATGCCTGAAAAGCTCAACAAAGCGATCGGAGAGCTGAACAGAACACTCAGAACGACCAAAAAAGTACTCAAAGGCTACCGTTCCAACTCTCTCTTTGGTAAGCGGGTGACAGAGATGCTCAAAGAGATCAACCGTAACTCCGAGGAGAGCAAGCGACTCCTACGCAAGCTCAACAAAAAACCAAATGCACTGATACTAGGGAATTGATGATGAAACAGATACTTTTTGTAATAACACTACTGGCACTGACAGGCTGTGGAGGCGCCTCCAAGCAGTACCTTCTCTCCGTGAGCCCCACATCGATCTCTCATGCCTCCAAGAGGCAGGTTCAGATCGGTGTGGACAAGATCATTGTGCCTGGGTATCTAGAAGAGAGCCAGATCGCTGTACAGAAAGGGGCAGGAGAGATCAGCTATCGCAGTGAGATCTGGGCAGTTCCCACTGCAAAAGCCTTGACCAATACACTGATCCGCTCCCTCCAGAAAAAGTTCTCCAATCCCAGCGTGTATCTTTTCCCCTGGGATGTAGAGAAAGAGAATGGGATCCGGGTCAAAGTCACGATTAACCAATTTATCTATAGCAACGGTACGGTATCTCTAGAAGCCACTTACTTTGTCAAGCGTATAGGCAGCAGTCACAAGCGTAGTTATATGTTTAGGACAGCAGTAGGCTCGGCAGGAGATACACCCTCTATCGTTCAGGCGATGGATACAGCATTTGGCAGACTGATCGAGGAGATTGGACGACGGATATGATCAAGGATTATGCTATAATAAGCTTACTCAAATAAAAAGGAGACAGTATGTCAAAAGTAGTAAAAGTCATTGAAGTGCTTGCGCAG
>JALVVQ010000319.1 GCA_027023325.1 Campylobacteraceae bacterium
CGCAAGCGCCATCTGGAGATCCTGCCCCAGGCACTGGCGATTATGAACCAGTGCTATGTCATTGTTGCCAACAGTGCCAAGGAGACTATGGCAAGCTCTTCTGCTATCTACTCTCCCAATGGAGGTGTGGTGATGGATGATATGCAAGAAGCAATTGAAGGTGAGATAGATTTTTCTCTGATCAAAAAGATGCGTCGTTATTTGGTGATGAATTGACAAACAGCAGGATTTTGACTATACTGCCACCAACAAAACAAAAGGAGAGTACCATGAAACCAGTTTCATCTATAACACAATTCAACACAAGAATCACTACTCTCCTGCTCTTCTCACTACTGCTTAGTCTCTAAGCGACACTACCTTATTTTATAGATTCCTTGATTGGATGACCAGCGCCAACACGCTATGGATACCATTATTTTTTGGATGGTATTCCCCAAGGGTGCGTTTGCCAACGCACCTTCTTGGAAGCTCTTCTCTCAGACACTATATTGCCGAAAGGCTCAGAGAGAGTTTCATTATTTTAGAAAGTAAAACAAAATGAAAAAATCAACAAAAGAAAAAGAGACAAATAGCTGGAATGCAGACAGATACCACAAGCATGCCCACTTCGTATCAGAACTTGCCTTGCCTGTCGTGGCATTGCTTGATCCCAAAGAGGGCGAGAAGATATTGGATGTGGGATGTGGCGAAGGGACATTGGGGCTCGAGATTTCTAAACATGGGACTGAGGTCTATGGTGTGGATTTGAGTCCAGAGATGGTGAACCAGGCCATAGCCAATGGCTTGGAGGCAGAGGTGATGAGTGCGACAGAGATGCCCTTTGAACAGGAGTTCGATGCGGTGTTTTCCAATGCCACACTGCACTGGGTGAGAGAGCCAGAACTTGCTGTGAAACATATTGCCAAAGCATTGAAGTCTGGAGGAAGATTTATTGCAGAGTTTGGAGGCGAAGGTAATGTCCAGCACATCGTAATGGCGATGCGAACAGTATTTGAGAGACATCCTGAGTATGGGAAGTTTGATGATTTCTGGTTTTTCCCTACACCAGAGCAGTATACGCAGATACTGGAGCGTCATGGGTTTGAAGTACACACTATAGAGCTGATCCCTCGCCCCACACCGATCGATGATATTGCCCACTGGTTGGCAGTCTTTACCAATGGTGTGACAGAACATTTGGAGAGCAGTCAAACAGAACAGTTCAGAGCAGAAGTCAGAGAGATACTGAAGAAAACTATCTATACTACACAAGAGGGTTGGATGGCCGATTATGTACGGTTGAGAGTCAAAGCGATCAAACAGTAATTGTGTTAGAATAGTGCAAGGAGTATTCATGAATACTAGAGAACCTATAGATATCAGTACACTGTTGACAGAGCATGCAGGAGCGCAGGGAGAGTATCTCCTGCCTCCTCCGATCTTTGCTTCTATGGAGTGTGATATTATCGCGTATGATACAGAGGCAAAATCTCTGACAGCCAGGATGCCGGTACTGCATGCGTGGCTCAACCCCTTCTCTACGATGCAGGGAGGGATGATCATGGCAGCGGTAGACAATGCCGTGGGTCCTCTGAGTATGCTGGTCTCTACACCTAGTTGGACACGCACGATGGACTCCAAATACCTCAAGCCTATTCGTTACGGGCTGGACTTTATCTATGTGACAGCGGTGCTTTCCGAGGAGAAGCGGGGAAGACTGATCTTTGAGGTAGAGGTAGCTGATGCAGAGGGTACGGTGTATACCACCGCCAAAGTAACCAACTGGCTGATGAAAGAGAAAGCATACGAAGGAAAACAATGATAGTAGTATTGGATATCGTGTGAGTCAGACCAGTAGAGACAAGCTTTTGGATGTGACCTTTGCAGAGGTCTATCGCTATGGCTATCATGGTGCCTCCACCGCAGCGATTCTGCAAAAGGCGGGCGTGCCCAAGGGCTCCATGTACCACCACTTTAGCTCCAAGCAAGGCATGGTACTGGCGATGATAGAGGAGCGATTGATCCCAAGGGTTCGTGAATTTTTTGATTTTGAGATGCGTCCAGATGCTAGCGCAGTAGAGATACTCACCTATAGCATGAAGAAAATTGCGCACAACAGTATGCTAGTACAGCATGGCTGCCCATTGCATCGGCTGATGTTTGAGATGGAGGGGCTGGATAGTGAGATTGCTTTTGCCTGTGAGAGAGAGTTTGTCAACCTGACTGACAACCTTGCCAGCGTCTTGCTCTTTGGGATGAAGGAGGGCAGCATCGTCGATACAGATGCACAGGAGCTGGCAGGATATATCATCGCTTCGAGTTGGGGATTTCTCTCTCGTCCGATGAAACATTCGAGCAAAGCACAGTTTTTGAAAGATAGTCAAAGACTGCTGGAGAGTATCTGGATGTAGGGTGCGATTGCCATCGCACCATTTTATATACAATCAAGCGAAATGTTCACAATTTTCTTTTTGGTGTGATGTTGCATGTGATGGGAGCTTCTATGCGAATTGAGGGTCTGATTTTTTCTTTGGGCTTTTTGGTGCGATGGCAATCGCCCCCTACGGTCTTTTTGCTATAATGGGACAAACAAAGGAGATCCTATGAAACGACTAACCCCCAATATGGCAGTAAAAGATATACGAGAGACCGTAGAGTATTATGTAGAGCACTTTGGCTTTACGCTTGTGATGGCAGTGAGTGAAGACAAATCCTCTGTAGGCGATACGCTGGTAGAAGGCAAAGAGTATATCTGGGCCAATGTGATGCAAGGTGATGTAGGATTTATGTTTCAACGAATAGATACCCTCAAAGAAGATGTAGGAGACTTTTTTAGTGAATTGGGTGCATCCAGTACCTACTATATCGAGGTAGAGGATGTCGATGCGCTGTATGAGAAAGTCAAAGCAGAGGTTGAGATCGTCAAGCCTCTGGAGAATGTCTGGTATGGGATGAGAGAATTCTATGTCAGAGACTGCAATGGATATATCTTGGGTTTTTCGATGATGTTGGCGAGAGAGTAGCCTATGGAGTTTCAGCAGCTTGACAAGATCCTGCTCTCCAAACAGGGAGCTACCTATGACTACCCCTTTGATGAGAAGACACGGGTCTACCGTGTGGGAAACAAGATGTTCGCACTGACCTCAGAGGAGCGACCCCTGCGTGTCAATCTCAAATGCGACCCGATCTATGCATTAGAGCTACGCAGTCTCTATGAAGGGATTATCGCAGGCTACCATATGAGCAAAAAGCATTGGAACACTGTCGCCCTAGAGCAGAGTGATGTGGACGAAGAGACGATACTGGAGCTCATTGATCACTCCTATACACTGGTTTACAAAAGCTTGACAAAAAAACTGAGAGAGTCACTGGGATAAATAAAATTCAGCAACGATAAAGTCATAATCTCCTATACTAGACCAATCAGTCTAGTATAGGAGAAGAGATGTTTTATGTTCAGCCAAACCCCGACCAAGCAGACCAACTCAAGAGATTACTTCGTAAAGTCAAAGTCATCTATGGCAATGTCCCACCGCAGATGGAGTTTCTCGGCACCATCGATACAGAGTACCTAGAGGAGTTCTTGCACAATGCCCTGCGGATTGCCAGGCATCCCCATGTCGATCCCAGTCTCTTTGGATTTTTGCGTCTGCATGTTGCCTACCGTGAGGGCTATGCCTACTGCAAGCAGTTCAATACTCAGTTCTTGCTAGCCAAAGGATATGAGCAGAGCCAGCTGGATGCGGCGATAGAAGACATCGCTGCGGTACCTTTTGATGAGAGACATCAAGCATTGGCGACCTTTGCGATGCGAGCGATTTGTGAGGGGAGAGATATCGGTTCTGATAATTTTGAAGCACTCCACACCATGGGATGGAGTCAAAAGGATATCTTTGATGCGGTAGCGCATACAGGGGATATCCTCAAAAACGGAAGAATACTCACCGCATATAGTGTGCCCGCATGAGAGCAGTAGAGATCCCGTTTGTCTCTCTCGTAGGTATCGAAGAGCGTACAAGTGATACTTTGCAGTTATCGTTGACAAAAGAGATAGGCAACCATGTGGGTACCATGCATGCAGCTGCACTGTTTGCTTTGGCAGAGACACAGAGCGGTGTCTACCTGCAGAGTCTGTTTCCGGAGTATGGCGTGGACGAGGCATTGCTCCTACTGAGAGGATCGAGTCTCAAGTATCGCGCCCCTGCCACCTCCACAGTTTACGCCGTAGCAACCACCAGCATAGAGGAGCAGGAGAGATTTCTCTCGCAGTTTGAGAGAAAAGGCAGAGCAGGTATCACGGTAGCCGTAACACTAAAAGACAGTGCGGAGACAGTGGCGATGACAGGAGAGTTTTCCTGGTTTGTGCAGCAGCGTTAGTATTCCCAAATCCGTAAATAGAAAAAAGCATTAGCCACAATCATCGTATCCATGGGCTTCGCGTAAAATCATCGCCGAACCTTCGGGTGCGACTGCCCGCAGGAAATGCCTTTGGGGTGCAAATTTTACACAAACTCCATGAACATGAGCATTGTAACTACTGTAAGTTTTCTATTTACGGATTTGGGATATTGTAAAAAAGTGCAAAATGTGTTATAGTGTGGGAGTTATTTGGTCAAGGAGTTTCTAATGAAAATACAAAAACCTGACAGCAGAGAGATTGGCTATCCCTCTAAAAAACTCATCGCATCTTTGGCACTGGGTGTTGCACTCTCGACAACTGCCTGCACCAGTACCGATAAGCCCACACCACACAATACTACGGATAAGCAGATAGAAGAGCCTGAAGACATAGGAGGCATTGTGCCTGTAGAGCCTTTCCCTACAGAGACAGACACAAAAGCTACTGCTTGTGATATCAATACCTCCAAACCAAACCAGATCAAGCACCCCTCCGCACTCGCAGGAAAAATAGTAGCACCGCGAAGATAGATGCACCTCTTCATTTCTCTCACTCACAACTGCCAACTCCGATGCAACTACTGCTATGCCGGAGAGAAAAAACACAGACCTGTCACCCAAGAGACCATCCGCCACGCTATAGACTTTGTCTTCCAGCTGCCTATGCAGAAGCTGGAGTTTGGGCTCTTTGGGGGTGAGCCGTTGCTGGAGTGGGAGCTGTTCCAGTATGCGACGGCGTATGTGGAGCAGCGAGCCCAAGAGACAGGCACCAAGCTTATCAAGACGGTGACCACCAATGGTGTGCTGCTAGATAGAGAGAAGGTGGATTGGCTCAGGGAGCATGCGTATTTTGTGGTGATCTCTATCGATGGCAATGCTCAGATGCATGATACCCATCGTCTCTATGCAGATGGAAGCAGCTCATTCGAGGAGGTTAAGCGTGCAATCGCCACACTCCAGGAGGTCTATACCGATACGGAGTACTGTGTCATCTCTGTGGTCACACCGCAAAATATCATCCACCTCCTAGACTCTGTCAAGTATCTGTATGAGGAGCTGCATATTCAGAACATCCATCTCTCGGTAGACTACTTTGCCGACTGGGGAGAGGAGACAGAGGTATATACGCAGATATACTATGCTATAGGTACCTATGTGGCAGAGCAGTACAGGGCAGGACGAGAGATTCGGATCGATTTTATCGAGGACAAGATCAAAGCCCAGATTTCAGAGGGCTGTACTGCCTGTAGCTTTGGAGAGCGCAAGCTGGGCATCGCACCCAGTGGCCGCATCTATCCCTGCGAACGCCTCATCGGAGAGGATGATGGTACGCTCTGTATCGGCAATGTGTATGAGGGATTTGATACCGAAGCAAGAGCGCAAGTCATCCAAACCAGAGGCAATACAGATGAAGAGTGCCAGGCCTGCCCGGTACAGAGCAGATGTGTCAACCACTGCGGCTGCACCAATCACTACCTCACAGGCAGTATCAACACCACAGGCGGCACGCTCTGCTTTTTCCAAAAACTCATGATAGCCGTGGCTGATGAGGTAGGCAACAGGCTCTACGCAGAGCAGAATAGGCTTTTTTTGGAGCGGTTTTACTTTCTTTAAAAATCTTTTTACAGCAAATTAATAATCATTTTTCAAAATTATGGTATAAATATAATAGTTTTACGATGAATATAATCGTTTTTCTATAAAGGAGTGCACATGTCAGTCTATAGAGCCGCAGGATATGAAGCCTTAATCAAAAGGTACGACTTGGATGTGATACCCAATTGGCATAGCTCTTTTGTGGCAAGAGAGACCCAAGTACACAAGATTGAAAAAGAACGCGGCACAGTGAAAGAGCTTTACCCAGAAAGATACTGGCCCGGAGAAAGCGCAGGTGAGCAGTTGGAATTTGCACTCAAGTATGATGGTATCAATCTGGCAATACTTTTCTCTGTATTTGAAGCAATGAGCGAGGAAGAGCTGCTCCGATACCTATACTCCAAACCTACGGGGAAATATGCCCGTCGCTTATGGTATCTCTATGAGTTTCTGACAAACAAAAAGCTGCCCATAGACGACTTAAAGCAGGGAAATTATATTGACTTACTTGATAGCGAACACTACTGCACCCTAGATGCGGGGAAGTCCGTAAAAAGACAACGCATCAGGGATAATCAACTAGGAGATAAGCATTTTTGCCCCACCGTGCGCCGTACAGAAAAATTACAAACATTAGATGCGAATGCACTAGAACAACAATGCCAAAAGATCATTTCTCAATACCCTGAATCGCTTTTGAAGCGAGCACTCTCGTACCTCTACACCAAAGAGACAAAATCATCATTTGAAATAGAGCATCTTCAGCCAAGCTCTTCACGACTAGAACGCTTCATGGCACTACTGAAAGAGGCAGAAAGAGAGGACTTTTGCAGCAAAGAAAAACTCATTCTTCTACAAAACCGTATCGTCGATCCTCGCTTTGCTGATGAAGCGTATCGTACAGGTCAGAACTATGTAGGAGAGACTGTTGCGTTGGGGAAGGAGAAAGTACATTTCGTCCCACCCAAGCCAGAAGACCTGCCTAAACTGATGGAGGGACTCATCGCAACACATACACGCATGAGTGATGGAAGCGTGCATGCCATAGTGCATGCAGCGACCCTTGCTTACGGCTTTGTTTTTCTTCACCCTTTTGAAGATGGAAACGGGCGTATCCATCGGTTTTTGCTCCACAATGTACTTGCACTGGAAGGCTTTACCCCCAAAGGTATTATGTTTCCTGTCTCTGCAGTGATGCTAAAAAATCCTGATCTGTACGATATGTCATTGGAGGCTTACTCGTCCAAACTCATGCCTCTGATAGAGTACACTTTGGATGAAGAGGGTCACATGCGTGTAAGTAACGAAACTGCTCACTGGTACAGATATATCGATATGACGATACAGACAGAAGTACTCTATGATTTTGTACGATGGACGATAGAGAGAGAATTGACTGATGAGCTGAATTTTATTGTCCATTACGACCGGGCAAAAAAATCTATCCAAGATATCATCGATATGCCTGATCGTCAGATTGATCTACTTATACGATTTATACTGCAAAACCATGGCAAGCTGTCAAAGCCAAAGAGAGAGAAATATTTTGATTTTTTAAGTGACAGCGAAACTGATGAGATTGAAAAAGCGGTGTGGCAACCGACAGAGTAGTATAGCAATTCATCTCAACATGCTTGCTCTGAAGTCCAACATCAACACCACAGGTGGCACGCTCTGCTTTTTTCCAAAAGCTTTATGATGGCAGTGGCTGATGAGGTAAGTAACAGGCTTTATGCGGAGCAGAATAGGCTCTTTTGGGAGCGATTTTATTAGCACACTAATCAAACACCTTATCTTTTGAGAGGACGAGACAAGTCAAGCTACTTTTGGAATTTGATTTTCCCCAAAATGACTAAATTACCTACCACGATTAGCATGACTCCAAAAACTTTTAATGCCGACCACTCATAGCTTTCATAAATGGATGATAATGTGAGGGCAATAACTGGGAATACAATGGTTGCATATGCTGCTCTATCAGCACCAATGCGACCTAGCAAAGTGAGGTAAGCACCAAAGGCTACGATAGAACCAAGAATTGCTAGAATCCCTAGACTGATTAGGTATGTATTGTCAAATGAGAATTGAAAATGATCAGTGGTGAGAAGTGCTATTGCAAAAAGAAAAACAACGCCGTATGTCATGCCCCAAGCATTTGCCTCAACAACATTGATGTGTTGTCTTTGAAGTTTTTTTGAAGCCATATTTCCTAGGGAAGCTAAATAGGTTGCTAGAATTGAAAATAAAACCCCTATGCCTACAGCCGTACCATTTATTAATTCATATAACTCATCTTGGAACAAAGCCAATATTCCAAGAATACCAACTGCAGCACCTAACAAAACATTTCGATCTGGTTTCTCTTTGAAAAACAGTGCATTATTCACAATGTTCATTGAAATTAAAAATGAAAAAATGATAGCTTCAACGCCAGTTGTCAGACCGTACTCTGCCGCAAGATAGAACAACAGATAATTGATACCGAACAAAAATAAACCTAAAATAGCAAATAATTTATGGGTCTGAAAGTCATATATCTTAAAACGCTTAGTAAGAAGTAAGAATAGCTGTAACAATACCATAGCAATCAGAAATCTATAGAGAACAGACTGTATAGCGGGTACATCACCAACCTGATATTTGATAGCTAGCCAAGTGGATCCCCACACGCATACGGTGATCGTATATAAAATTGCATTATACATTACTTTGTCTCCTGAGGATGATGGATTATGTGTTCTGCATAAGCGTAGCGGTATCGACTACTTGGCAAAATGTACCATCCAGTGCAGCCATATAGGAGGTTTGCACTGCCTCAGCGGCGACGGTATTTCCGTCAAACTCCAAATCTTTGGTAGAGCAGGCATCTCTCACAAGGGTAATCATGTAGCCTAGATCCGCACCTGCCCTAACAGTTGTATCGATGCACATATGTGTCATGGCACCACAAATAATGAGCTCATTGATCCCCTCTTTTTCCAGCTCTTGACGAAGTGTTGTTTCTCTGAAACTGTTGGGATAATGTTTTTGTATGACAGCGGTACCATGTGAGATATTTAGTTCGGGGTGTAGATTGATCCCTTTGGTCTCAGGTACAAAAAATGAAGAACTTTCCTCTGCAATATGCTGAATGATATAGATGGGATATGCATGTATGTTTGCATACTCTATGAGCTTATTGCTTTGATTGAGCATCTGTTCGGAGTGGTGTAGCGCCATTTTTCCACCTTTGAAATAGTCATTTTGTATATCAATAGCGATCAGTGCCTTTTTCACGAGCGATACTCCACCACATCTTCTAGTGGCAGTCTGAGTTGTGGTGACTGCGCATCTGCTCTAAAGCCAAACGGCACAAACAATGCTACTTGGTACTGGGTGGTGTCTAGTCCTAGCACTGCCTCAACCTTCTCTTTCTCGAAGCCCTCTATAGGACAGGAGTCCACACCGATACTGGCAGCCCCGGTCATCATATTGGCAGCAGCGAGATAGCACTGTCTGGCTGTCCAGGCATAGGTCTTTTCATCGGTACTCAGTGTATCGCTGAGGTGTGTGCTGTAGAGCTTGATGTATGCCTCTATCTTCTCAGGTGGCAAGGGTCGTCTGCCAAAGCGCTTGGCTGGGATACCTGAGTCTGGTCTGACAGCATCAATGGCAGCGAGTATTATGACCAGATGAGAACAGCTGGTGATTTGAGGTTGATCCCAGCAGAGGGGGCGTAGTGTGGCCTTTAGTCTCTCATTGGTAACGACGAGAAATTTCCAAGGCTCCTGCCCAAAAGAGGAGGGTGACTTGCGACCTGTCTCTAGGATAAAGTCTATCTCCTCCTTACTGAGCTTTTTGTTCTCATCAAGGCGTTTGCAGGCATGTCTAAAGTCCATCGCTTGGTTAAATTCGTTTTGCATTTACTGTCCTTGTTTATTGGTTTATGAAACTTTAGCAGTTTATATGCTATGATGTCAAGAACTATCTAAAAAGTACTATACACACTAAAAGGAATCTAATGGCACTAAAAACAGATAAAAAAACCTATCAATGCTCCTTTGAATTTGCCCTAGATATGGTCTCTGGCAAGTGGAAGTCGCTTGTGCTTTACTACCTGAGTGAAGAGACATTGCGCTATGGTGAAATTCGTAAAAAAATTGACGGTATCACGCAGAAGATGCTTACCCAAACCCTGCGAGAATTGGAAAAAAATGGTCTGGTCAGTCGAAAAGTCTATCCTGTCGTTCCACCCAAAGTAGAATATACAATCACCCAAAGCGGTGCAGCGTTGATCCCTATTTTTCAACAGTTGCAAACATGGGGAGAAACAGTTGCCAAAGCGCAGGGTATCGCGATCGTCTGCGATACCGAAGCATAGAGAATGGTTGCTATACTTGGCTGTGGTTGGGTAGGCAAAGCACTGCAGCACCATCTAGAGGCTCTGGAGTACACGGTACAATGTCTCCCTAAAGCGTTGGATGCCAATAGGGAACAGGGCTGGTACGACTGTGATGTGCTGGTGATTGCTATACCTCACAGAGGAGAGTACTTGGCGGTACTGAAAGAGACTTTGGACTTGTTGGAGGTAGGGGCACAGGTGATTTTTTTGAGCTCTATCTCCTGTTATGATGGCAAGGAATTGGTGGTCAAAGGAGAAGCTCTGGTACGCAGACTATGGTTGGATGTAGTGGTACTACGGCTGGGTGGTCTGATGGGAGTGGATCGGATCGCAGGGAAGTATACCGCAGGCAAGAGGTTGCCGCATGACAGCATGAGCAACTATGTGCATCGTAAGGATGTGGTTGGGGTGATCGCAGAGGTGATTACACAGGAGGTGAGGGCTGAGGTGTTGGATGTTGTGGCTCCGGTGCAACATCCCAAGAGTGAGATTTTCACTGCCAATGCTGAGAAGTTTGGGTTTGAGAGGACACGGTTTGACTCACTAGAGTGCAGAGGAAAAGTGATCTCTAGCAAGAGATTGGAGGAGCGGCTGAAGTATAGATTCTTTTATCCAGATGTGAATGGTTTTTGGGAATAGCCCGTTCTTTACGCAGTTTTGGATAAAATGCGGCAAATATATCAGGGATAAAGATACACAATGGTAAAAAGTTTTCATCTCAACCGCATGGTTGAAGAGATTGACAAAGTATTTCCTCTGGAGCCTTATGTCAAGCAGGCATTTCTAGAGGTTGACAGAGAGCAGTTTGTGACCAATGGGTTTAAGCACCTATCCTACAAGCTGGATGCCTTGCCTATGCAGGCAGAGCAGTGGATATCCTCTCCGCTGACCGTGGCCAAGATGACACAGCATCTAGAGCTCAAAGGGGTTGACAGTGTCTTGGAGATTGGGTGTGGGAGCGGCTATCAGGCGGCTATTCTTTCGCATATCGTGAGGCGTGTGTTTACGATTGAGAGGATTGACCCCCTGCTTCGTGAAGCCAGAGAGCGGTTTCGGACACTGGAGCTGAGCAATGTCTTTACCCGCTATGACGACGGACAGCGAGGCTGGAAAGAGTATGCGCCCTATGAGCGGATTATCTTCTCTGCCACAGCAGATAAAGTACCTGAAATTCTCTTCGAGCAGTTGGCAGAGGGTGGAATACTGATCGCACCAATCAACCAGGATGGGCTACAGATCATCACGCGATACTACAAGCAACACGGTAGAATCACAGCACCTGAAACGATAGAGACCTGCCTCTTCGTACCAGTATTGGATGGCACCAAACGCTAGCCATCTATCATATCGCTGACCCATAAATTTTTATTAATATTATGTTATGATTGACAGACTTGTACATCAATGAGAGGAAATGACTCTATGGGAAATTTGATAAAACCGGCAGACTATGCTGCCAAAGTAGGTATCTCCAGACAGGCAGTCTATGCCAAGATCAAAAAAGGTATCCTTACTTCACGCAATATCGGAGGCAAGATCTTCATCGTCCTTGATGACAAAAGTGCCCCTGCAAGCAATGACAGCAATCATATATCAGGCAAAACTTCTAGCAAAGCTGGCACCACACAACATGGCATCAATGAGGCACAGCAGGAGAAGCTACTCTTGGCCAAGGATGAGACGATTACAATCCTGCGGGAGACGATCACCGACCTCAAAGAGACCAACAAAATGATCACCTCCACACTCAGAGGCGAAGTGGAGCTACTTAAAGAGGCTTTTGGAGAGATGAAGATGCTCTATGGTCTCCAGCTGGAACACAAAGCACACAACGAAGAAGTAGACACAACCATAGAGGTTGACAAGGTTGACACGGTGGAGGAGCAGGAAGAACAACAAGAGCAGGAAGAGTGGCTGGAGCTGAGTGATTTTTATGCACTGCACAATATTAAGAAGAAGAAAAAACAAAAAAAGATCAAAGAGAAGCTCAAAAAAAGACTAAAAAAGGGAGATTCTCGCGTAGATAGATTTAACGGAGAGATTCTCTTCTTGGCTGGTGCAGACTTCGCTGATATTCTGACCAAGGTGTAAGCAGTGAAAGAATTTTTCAAAGAATACCCGTTATTTCTGTCGATTATTGCACTGGTACTGTTTGGTACCTATGAGCATGCATTGGCAGAGACACTGTGGGGCAATGTACTGGGCTTTGGAGTGATCTTTGCCGTGATCATCTATAGCTCTATGAGCGTGGCGCATCATGCCGAACTGTTGGCAGAGAAGTTTGGTGAGCCCTATGGCACGATGATTCTGACCATGAGTGCGGTCGTTGTAGAGATCGTAATCATCTCCATCATGATGCTACACGAGCACAACCCGACACTTGCCAGAGATACGATCTACTCTGCGATTATGCTGGATATCAATGGCCTGCTGGGCTTTGCCGCGATTGTGGGAGGACTCAAATACGGAGAACAACCCTACAATGTGGACTCCTCCAATACCTATCTCTCTATGCTGATGGTAGCATTAGGCGTAGCGATGGTGATCCCTGACTTTATCGACCCCATACACTATGATAGCTTCATGCGCTTCAATGTGGTAATCTTCGTACTTCTGTATCTGGTCTTTACCCGTATCCAGCTCAAAGACCATAGATACTTTTTCCAGTACAAAGCAGAGGGCGCTGTAGAGGAGACCCATCTACACAGTCACGGAGAAATCAATGCGCTCTACCATACGCTACTGCTGCTTGTCTCCATCGTGATGATCGGGTTACTTTCGGAGATACTGGCGGTCTTTATGGGCAACGACATTGAGTATTTGGGGCTTCCTATGGCGCTGGGTGCCGTAGGCGTGGCAGTGATCTCTGCTGCCCCAGAGCTCATCACCGCTGTCAGAGCAGCGCTGGACAACCGCATGCAGACAGTAATCAACATCGCCCTAGGCGCATCGCTGGCTACGGTGTTGCTGACGATCCCGGCCGTGATCGTGATCGGTATGATGACAGGACTAGAGATCACGCTAGGACTGGCACCGATACAGGGTGTGATGCTGGGACTGACCCTGTTGGTCAGCATGATCAACTTCAGCGACGGCGAGACCAATATGCTCGAAGGCTTCCTGCATGTGGTACTCTTCGCACTGTTCTGTTTTTTGCTGTTTGTGTGAGGGGCTATCGTCTGCCTCTGTACTCTTTGGAGAGATGGATATGCAGAAAGAAAGGTAGCACGATACCAAGGCGCATCTGCCGCCTTGGTATCTGAGGTGCCTAATGGGGCTGTATGAGTTTTCGGGGTAGTGGGTTGTTACCTCTAAAAATTACCCCAAAAATTGAGACTATGTCAATTGAGGGGTTTCTAAGGCGAACTTCATCAATCTTATTTTTTCTTCATCCTCTTTTTGTCGTATGTCGCATGTTTGTTTTTGTTGGCAAGCAGAAAGAGAAGTTGATCTTTGGTAAGCACTTCTTTGGTTTGCTCAATACATTTAAGGTGCATCATTGTCGCTTGTGCTTCGAGTGATGCAAGTTTATCAACTTTCTCTTTGAGTGAGCCTGCTTTTGTACCCGAAATACTTGCCTGAACAATCTCTTTTTTTAATCTGTATCACCTCGGGCTTAAGTGACTTGATGGTGCCTATGATCTCTTTGCGTATGGTGGCAAGCTGCTGTTTCTGCTCATCAGAAAGGTTAAATATCGGGTCATTCAAGTATGACATGATTGTCTTCATCAGATGTGGCAGTCCTTGTTTGATAAGAAAAGGAGAGTTCATTTTCTGTTTCTGCATCTTTCTCATGTGCATGGACTTTGGCATTTGCATGCAACCCTGCTTCTTCATTCCCTTTTCTTGCTGTATCATTCCGTTACCAGGCGCCGCTATCACCATACTTGACATAGCTGTAATCAGTACCAGTGTCTTTTTCATTATCTATCCTTTTTTATTTGTGGTGCACCAATGGTGGCGAGGCAAGGTAAACGAATGATTAATAAAATATCATAAGAATATATAATAATATTTGTTTGCCTCTATGGATATGCCTGTGATAGATTATGATGCATCTGATGTGGCAAATGAGTTAAAAGCATTTAAAAATCTATGAAAATTATTATTGCCGACAGTTCTACACTTATAACACTTTTGGACACGGATAATATCTCTCTTCTTTTTGGGCTTTTTGAAGAGATTATTATCAGTGACGAAGTATATAGTGAGATTACCCAAAAGTTTTATCATAAAGAGAAGATTGAAGCTTGTTGCCATAGAGCATGATGATATGTATGAGATGCTCAGAAAAAGGCTAGATAAAGGGGAGTCAGAATTTATTGCATTGGCCAAGAAGCTTGCACTTCCTTTGATTATCGATGAGAGAAAAGGGCGAAAAATTGCCCAATCTTTAGGCGTTGATATTATTGGATTTGTTGGTATTGCCTTGAAGCTTTTGGAAAAAGAGATTATCTCTAAAAGCAAAGCCATAAAGATAGTAAAACAAGTAGAAGAGAATGATTTTAGGCTTTCTGATGGACTAAAGGCTTTGATTTATGATTTTTAAAAGATATGGGGAACCTTTAGCAATAGTGATGCCCACAATGACTCTGGCTTCTGGTGATAATAGGGCAGAAACCATATCAGGCGGCTGTTGAGCATTTTTTGCTATACTCTCTCAAAAAAAAGAAGTGTAAGAAAAATGAAACGATTTGTAACGGTACTTTTGATGGTAAGCGGGGTGTGGCTTTCTCTGTCCTCTCTGGCGGCGGCAGGAGAGCATAGGTGGGCATCTGGAGCATCCAGCATTGACTTTATAGATGATGCTTCCATAATACTGGAAAAAACAGTCAAGACAGGCAAAGGAAAGTCTCTTCAGAAACTTTATACCGATTTATTTTATGTGCCAATCTGGGTAGAAGAGAATGGCTTGACACATTTTGGCAATGAGCTGTTGGAAGTAATCGCCAAAGACAAAACCCTGTTGCCTTCGATGAAAAGCAGTAGGCTCTATGCCAATGCTATCAAAAAGCTTAAAGAGATATCGGCAAAGAGCGGGGGCACACTAGAGGAGAAGACGGCATTAGAGCTGGAGTTGAGCAGACTTTATAAGGCCTATGCAGACTACCTGATTTATGGTGGTATCAATTGGAAAGTCTTCAAGGCAAAACTAGCCAGCCTTAAGAAAGCGCTGGAAGCAGACTTTGGTTGGGTAGTTTACACTCCCAAACAGACAGCAGCTTCGGTACTGATAGACGCCATCACAAACGGTAGTTTTAAAAAAGAAATCAAAAAAGCAGAGCCAACACGCTTCAACTACGCTAAACTTAAAAAGTATCTCCTTAAGTATATAGAAATGGAGAAAAAAGGTACCTGGAAGAAGCTGCCAAAATTTAGTAAAAAGATTGTAGCGGGAAAATCTGATAAAGCGATCCCTGCTATCAGACATAATCTGGCACTGGAAGGAGATCTAGGGTCTTGTAGAGGCGAGATGAATGCCACAGTCTATGATAACTGTCTGGTCAAGGCAGTGAAGCGCTTTCAGCTGCGTAATGGACTCAAGGCGGATGGTGTGATAGGTAAAGGCACCTATGTGCTGGTCGATACTCCAGTCTCCAAAAAGATTAGACTTATCCGCATGAATCTAGACAGAATCAAGCGATTTAGGCGAGAGGAGGCACGGGTACGGATGGAACTCAACATTCCCTCCTTTAGACTCAATATCATTGATCAAAGTAGGCTGATTGATACAATCCGTGTCGTTACCGGAAAACCTAACCATCCCACCCCGGTCTTTGGAAACAAAGTGCAGTATATCGTAGTCAATCCCTGGTGGAAGATACCAGAGAGTATTGTAAAAAAAGAGATGCTCAGGCACCTCATCTCAAACCCTTACTATTATGAAAAGCGCGGGAAGATCCTCAAGGCTACATGGAGTGAGGATTCTGAAAGAATTGACCCTGGTAGCGTAAACTGGAAAAAATACCGCGCCAAAGATGCACATATTCCCTATCGGTTTATGCAGGTACCTAGCCGGAGAAATGCTTTAGGAAAGATCAAATTTATCTTTCCTAACCAATTCTCGGTCTACATCCACGATACGCCCTCAAAAAAACTTTTCTTTAGAACAGACAGGGCGTTTAGCCACGGATGTATGCGTATTCAAAAACCCAGAGAGCTACTAAAAGCTTTTTCACTCTACAATGATAACATTGATGTAGAGGCCATCATGAAGCGTCTACAGGGCACCGAAAAGAAGATTATCAATCTTAAACACAAAGTACCAGTAGACATTACTTATCTGACCGCTTTTGTGGATCCTTATGGCAATCTCAATTTTCGAAAAGATGTGTACAAATATGATAAGTATATGTTAAAGAGCTATGATTATACAGTGGATAGCAGCACACGAAAAAAACAAAAACAAAAACAAAAACAAAAACAAAATAAAAAAATAAAAAATAGTGCCAAAAAGGATAAGGATGGCTATCAAGTCTCTGAGGTCTATCCAGAGTAAGCGTGTCTATATTTAAGTATGCCATTGCACTAACAGGGAGCATCGCTACTGGTAAAAGTAGTGTTGCAAAGTTGTTTGATGCTTGGGGCTTTGAAATTATCGACCTTGATACTGTTGCTCATCAGGTACTGGACAGACAGCAAGAAAAAATCTCAGAACTTTTTGGTGAAACTTGTATCACTAGAGGCAGAGTTGATAGAAAAGCATTAGGTAAACAGATATTTTCTGACACAGAAAAGCGTAAAAAACTGGAGGCACTGCTGCATCCACTCATACGGCAAGAAGCAGTGAAAAAAGCCCATATATTAGATGCTTTTGGCAAACCCTATTTGGTAGACATCCCCCTCTTTTTTGAGCTACATAGCTATCCAATTGTACGTAGCATAGTCGTCTATGCCCCCAGAAAGATACAGTTGCAACGCTTGATGCGGCGTGATGAATGCAGTACCCAAGAAGCAACACAACGTATCGATGCTCAAATGAGTATTGAAATTAAAAAGCAGCAGGCAACTTTTGTCATAGACAACAGTGGTGATTTGGTACAACTCGAGCGTGAATGCAGAAGGGTAAGGGAGTTAATCAAAAGTTCTGAAGTTTAGATTTGGGTATAATACTGCCAATACTATAGAGAGGAGATTCCCATGCAAGTCACCAAATACAATGCTAGCGGCAATGACTTTATTATCTACCATGACAGCCAAGCCAGAGACAGAAGCAAGCTTGCCAAACTTCTCTGTCATAGACAAAAAGGTGTTGGTGCGGATGGGCTGGTGGTGCTCATTCCTCATGCGGAGTATGATTTTGAGTGGGATTTTTACAACAGTGATGGCAGTTATGCTGCGATGTGTGGCAATGCTACCAGAGCGGTGGCGCACTATGCCGTAGAGAAGAAAATTTCACTCAACCACCATGCTGAATTTCTGACTGGTGCTGGTTTGATTCGTGCAGAGGTCAATGGTACCTATGTCATCACCGATATGCCCGAGCCCAAGATTATCCAGCAGTTGATTGAAGAAGAGGGGCATATCTGGTGGCTGATCGATACGGGTGTGCCGCATCTGGTCAGTCAGAGAGAAGATGTCAGTAATTTTGATATAGCCCAGGCAAGAACACTCAGACAAAAGTATGATGCCAATGTCAATATCTATGCGGTAGATGATGCAGGACTAAAGGTGCGCACCTATGAACGAGGGGTAGAGGATGAGACACTGGCCTGCGGTACAGGTGTGATGGCTTGCTATGTGAGAGCGCTGGAAGAGGGTCTTGTCTCCGAGGAAGCTACCCGTGTTTTGGTGCAGAGTGGCGAGGAGCTCTATACGGAATTGACCCATGATACTTACCGCTTTGGTGGACAGGTGACAAAAACCTTTGTGGCAGAAACGGAGAGTATCCAGCCATAGACGGGGTGATTTTTTGACAATTGTTGGCAATCTCCCTTAGGATTTAGGGAGATTTTAGCAACTTTATACTATCATGCCACCCTAAAATATGTGATCGCGTAGCTCAGTTGGTAGAGCACTACCTTGACATGGTAGGGGTCGTTGGTTCGAGTCCAATCGTGATCACCACTTCTTTTCACTATCCATACTACCACAAAGACACTTTTTACATTACATATGGGCAGTTCCATTCAGCATGTCTACTATTCTCTAGAAATGGGAAGGCGAGGGCGTATTGATCAGATTATAAAACTCACTTCTGGTGCGCTCATCACGCTTGAACAGTCCTCTGAGTGCAGAGCTGACAGTAGTGGAATTAATCTTCTCTACGCCTCGCATCTCCATGCACATATGTCTGGCGTGCAGAACAACAGCGACGCCTTTGGGTTTGATCGTCTCTGAGATGGCATCTGCGATCTGTTCGGTCATCTGCTCCTGGATCTGTAATCGTCTGGCAAAGACATTGACAATCCGGGGGATCTTGGAGAGTCCTACTACCTTGCCATCAGGGATGTATGCCACATGGGCACGCCCGATGATCGGGAGCATATGGTGTTCGCACATGGAGTAGAATTCAATATCCCGTACCAGCACCATCTCATCATTGCTGCTGGTAAAGAGCGCTTGATTAAGTATCTCTTTGGGGTCTTGTCTGTATCCTTCTGTCAAGAAATCAAGGGCTTTGGCCACACGGCTTGGGGTTTTCAGGAGACCCTCTCTCTGGGGGTCTTCACCTACGAGTTCCAACACCTTGGTAATGGCTGCTTCAAACGCTTTTTGTTTTTCCATAATCTCTCTATCCTAGTGCGATATTTTCTCTCATAAAGCATACCAAAACTATCTACATACTGCTATTAATTTTTTCTTTTTTTCTCCCAAAAAGCGTGCATGAGCTCTCCTTTATCACTTTTTCGCTAAAATCACGGGATTATATTACCGTGTTTGACACAAACAAAGGACAACAGTGAAAGTAACAAGCAAAAAAATAGACAACGCCAATCTGCTGGTATCAGCCACCTTCGCAAAAGAAGAGATAGACACCAAAGTAGACAGACTGGCAAAAGAGGCTGGCAAGCAGATGAAGGTAGATGGATTTAGAAAAGGCAAGGTGCCTGCCCATGTCGTCAAAAAAATGCATGGCGAGCAGCTGACTCAGGATGCAGAGGGTGAAATGATCAGAGAAGCACTCGATCAGGCTCTGGCTGAAGCGAAGGTCAACAAAGCAGAGATGCTGGGTGAACCCATGTTTAAGAAGTATGATAAAGGCGATACTGGCGTAGAAGCGGAGATACAGATTTGCTTGAGACCTGTCGTTGAATTGGGAGACTACAAAGAAGCAGTACCGGCATTTGATCAGCCAAAAGCAACGCCTGCAGAGGTTAAAGAGCGTATCGAGGAGCTTGCTAAACAATCTGCACCACTAGAGAGCATCAAAGAGGAGAGAGCGCTTGAAAAAGGCGATACTGCTGTTTTTGATTTTGAAGGCTTCCTGAAGGGTGAGCCCTTCGAGGGCGGCAAGGCAGAAAACTTCGAGCTCGAGATAGGTTCTGGTCAGTTTATCCCTGGGTTTGAAGCGCAGATGGAAGGTCTGAAGGTAGGAGAAGAGAAGCGTATCACAATTACCTTCCCGGAAGACTATCAGGCAGAGAATCTTAAAGGACAGGAGACAGAGTTTGCCATCAAGCTCAACGACATCAAAGTCAAAGCAGCAGCAGAAATCAATGACACACTGGCGCAGCAGGTGACAGGCAAGGCAGATGCCACCGTCAAGGATCTTGAAGAGCGAACGGCTGAGCAGCTAATCACAGAGAAAGTATCCAAACTCTACAACGATGAGCTCAAGCCACAACTATTAGAGGCATTGGTTGAGAAGTATGACTTTGACTTGCCGGAGAATATCGTAGAGCAGGAGATTGACAATCTGGTCAATGGCAAAGCGCAGAGCATGACACCCGAAGAGATCAAGGCAGTACAGGAAGACGTCAAAAAGCTGGAAGCGCTGAGAGAAGAGAGCAGAGAGGATGCTGTCAATAGTGTCAAGGCAACCTTTATTGTCGATGCGATTGCCAGAGAAGAGAAGATATCTGTAGATGACCAGGAAGTGCAGCAGGTACTTTACTATGAGGCAATGATGGCAGGACAGAAGCCTGAGGAAGTACTTGAGCACTATAAGAAAAACAACTTGATCCCGGCAGTAAAAATGGGTATGATTGAAGATAAGCTTTTTGGTAAGCTATTGGGTCTCGATAAAGAGAAGAAATAACAAAAGAAAGGTGCACGATGAGCTATATTCCTTATGTGATCGAACAGACTGGACGCGGTGAGAGAAGCTACGATATCTACTCTAGGCTTCTCAAGGACAGGATTATTATGCTCAGCGGTGAGGTCAATGATGCTGTGGCATCCAGTATTGTGGCACAGCTGCTGTTTCTCGAAGCACAGGATCCGGATAAAGATATCTATTTTTATATCAATTCTCCGGGTGGGGTGATCACTTCTGGGCTCTCTATCTTCGATACGATGAACTATATCAAGTCTGATATTGTAACGATCTGCATCGGTCAGGCAGCTTCCATGGGCGCCTTTTTGTTGGCAAGCGGCACCAAGGGCAAGCGTTATGCGCTCCCTCATGCACGCATTATGATCCACCAGCCTTCGGGTGGCGCACAGGGTCAATCGACAGATATTCAGATTCAGGCTCAGGAGATTCAGCGTCTCAAAGATACGCTCAATGAAATCTTGGCAGAAAAAACCGGGAAAAAGCCTAAAGCCATTGAGAAGGACACCGAAAGAGATAACTTTATGTCCTCCGAAGAGGCAAAAGCCTATGGACTGATCGATAAAGTCTTGACCAAAAGCCTGACATAGGAAGACCAATGGTACATGATATCGTAGTCTATCCAGACAAAAGACTGAAACTTGTGTCTGAAGATATTACAGCATTCGATGCATCACTGCATACATTATTGGATGATATGTACGAGACGATGATCGCCAAAAATGGTGTGGGTTTGGCTGCCATACAGATCGGCGTGGCCAAGCGCGTGCTGACTATTAATGTGCCGCTTGAGAGTGACGAAGAAGAGAGTCATTTGCAACCACGCGAAAATACGCTCGAGATCATCAACCCTGTCATTACCTATCGCAGTGAAGAGAAGGTCAGGTTTCAAGAAGGCTGCCTCTCTGTACCTGGGTTCTATGAAGACATAGAGCGTCATGCCATGGTAACGATTGAATACCAAGATAGATTTGGAGAGTCATTCACCATAGAGGATGATGCCTTTTTGGCCGTAGCCCTCCAGCATGAGATGGATCATCTGAATGGTAAGCTTTTTATTGAAAAACTTTCCTATATCAAGCGTAAGAAATTTGAGAAAGAGTGGAAAAAACGGGAAAAATAACCCAAGTTTCTACCCATTGACTAGAATAATATGACAATTTGACATATTATTACCGAATTGCATTTTCCTTTATTATAATGGTGTCATGACTACAGAGGATGACACCATGAATGCAAAATTAGATCACACTACAGAGAACACAACTTCCAAAGCTATCACACAAAAGAAAAGTGAAAAGAAAGAGACTATTGTCAATAGGCTGACCTCCGCGGTACTTGAGGGAACGCAAGCAAAAGTCATAGAGATAGAGGCGACTTTCACCAAAGGGCTTCCGGGATTTACCATAGTGGGTCTCGCTGGCAGTGACATACAGGAGTCCAAAGAGCGCACCAAGGCTGCGTTGTTAACCAATGATTTTGTGTTTCCTCCGCTTAAAATCACTATCTCGCTTGTGCCCTCAGAGTTGAAGAAAACCGGTAGTCAACTCGACCTTCCTATAGCGCTGCTGATCGCACTCAATAAAATAGAGATTGACGAGCCAGGACTTTTTGTCTTTGGTGAGCTGGGGCTTGATGGCAGAATCAAGTCCAGTTCAATGCTTTTTCCCCTGATCCTTTCGCTTAAAGAGCAGGGATTGATAAGCCGTGCCATTGTGCCAAAGGAAGCTATTGGGTATCTTACGCATATCTCAGGAGTGGACTTTATTGCAGTAGAGACATTGAGTGAAGTGATTGCGATGGTGAGTAAAAAGGAGTTTACCGCTTCTATGCAGACATTTACTTATGACTCTGAGGTGATTGAGGTAGCAGGCGTACCGTACTATTATATAAAAGCATACCAGAGCGACTTTATGCATGTCAAAGGTCAAAGAGTGGCGAAGCGTGCTGCCTTGATCGCAGCAGCAGGCATGCACAATTTTCTCATGGAGGGTAATCCCGGCTGCGGCAAAAGTATGATTGCCAAGCGCATGAAGGATATCCTGCCGCCTCTCTATGAAGAGGAGATGCTCTCTATCGCCAAGCATCAGTTCCTTGACGGTACCACACCAGACTTCAAGCCTTATAGGCCCATGCGTTCTCCTCATCACACGGCTACTTCTGCCTCCATATTTGGGGGAGGCTCTTCTCAGGCAAAAATTGGTGAAGTAGCATTGGCTCACAAAGGAGTGTTGTTTTTTGACGAGTTGCCCCATTTCTCCAAGCAGGTACTGG
>JALVVQ010000320.1 GCA_027023325.1 Campylobacteraceae bacterium
CTACAAATATACCACAACCCACGATGCAGCAAATCCAGAGCTGGGCTGGCGCTTTTGGAAGAGCAGGGCATAGAAGCAGAGGTCATCAAGTATCTGGACACGCCTCCTACGGCAGAAGCGCTCACTGCACTGTTGAAAAAGCTCGATATGAAGCCTAGAGAACTCATGCGCACCAAGGAAGCGATCTATAAAGATCTGGGGCTAAAAAATGCCACTGGGGAGCAGGTATTGATCAAAGCAATGGCTACATACCCAGTGTTGATTGAACGCCCCATTGTGGTCAGAGGTGATCGGGCAGTTGTCGGTAGACCGCTGGGAAATATTGAGACACTTTTAAAATAGAAGATGCTACCATGAGAAGAGAAGTGACAGGATAAAAAATGGATAAATTCGGCTATATCGGTATAGGATTGTCAATGTTTCCTTTCTGGCTCTTTCTTTATATGCGTGTAGATGGAGCAGTTAAGAAGAAAATGATAAAGCACGGCTTGATCGGCGGGGTCATCGCTATAGCTACAGAGCATATATTTATCGGAGACTACTGGGTACCACCCCCAATCAGTGGCATAAAAGGCTTCTATTCGCTGGAGGATTTTATCTATGGATTTTTGATAGTGGGTATTTCTC
Organism: Campylobacteraceae bacterium; assembly: GCA_027023325.1. Taxonomy (GTDB): domain Bacteria; phylum Campylobacterota; class Campylobacteria; order Campylobacterales; family Sulfurovaceae; genus JAAXPZ01. The sequence continues at coordinate 628 of JALVVQ010000320.1, forward strand.
TGTCCATCTATAATACGCTTTTTAAGCTAGAGCCAAAAGATATCTACAAAAAACAGAGGGCACTTTCCTATCTGCTTGTTTTTCTCATTCTCGGTTTATTTTATCTGTTAAGTACCGTCTATCACTACAACTCTACGCTTGTGATCTCATTAGCGATGTTTTTCGCAGCACTGTTTATGATCATTCTCAGAAGAGACCTTTGGAAAAAAGCACTCTTTTCCGGTCTGGCACTCATGTCCATACTTCTTTTTATCTATTTAGTTCTTTTCGATCTGCTGCTTCCCGGATGGTGGCATCGCTATTGGCTACTGGCAGACAGTGACTATGCCTATTATATCTTGAGTATTCCCTGGATAGAGTATGTCTGGTATTTTAGTATTGGCTTTTTTATGAGCATTATTGGAGATTTTTCTCATGGTAGAGCCAATGGTAAGAAAAAATAAGAAGATTTTGCTTATTTTGGAACTTTTGGGTAAAATCGCGTAACTATTTATAAGGATCAAGATTGCTAAGTACGGTCAAACTCACACAACGATACGGAAAGCGGGTACTCTTCGACAAGATCAGTATCACGCTGGATGCAGGCAAGCGCTACGGACTCATCGGTGCCAATGGGGCAGGGAAGTCTACCTTCATGAAGATACTCTCAGGAGAGTTGGAGCCCACAGATGGAGAGGTGCAGATACAGCCAGGCGCCAGAATGGGGGCACTCAGCCAAAACCAGTATGCTTTTGAAGACTTTACGCTCAAGGATGCCGTCCTCTACGGTAACAAGAAGCTCTATGACGCCCAAAAAGAGAAAGAGAAGCTCTATATGGAAGGAGACTTCGACAGTGACGAGGTAAACAATCGCCTTGGAGAGCTAGAGATGATCTGTGCAGACGAGGATCCTACCTATGAGAGTGATGTCAAGATAGAGAAGCTCTTGAGCAAGTTGGGCTTCCCTATAGAGCAGCATGAGGAGCTCATGAGCTCGATTACAGGAGGAGACAAGTTCAAGGTTTTGCTGGCGCAGGTACTTTTTCTCAAACCCGATGTGCTGCTGCTCGATGAGCCTACCAACAACCTCGATATCGAGACAATCTCCTGGCTGGAAGAGGAGCTTAAGCGTCACGAAGGTGTGCTGGTGGTCATCTCGCACGACAGGCACTTCCTCAATGGGGTGGTCACCCATATCCTTGATCTGGATTTTCAGAATATCCGTGAGTTTACAGGCAACTATGACGATTGGTATATCGCTGCCAATCTTCTCAGTAAGCAAGCAGAGACAGACAGAGGCAAAGCACTCAAGGAAAAAGAGGAGCTGGAGAAGTTTATCGCCAGATTCTCTGCCAATGCCTCCAAAGCCAAGCAAGCTACCAGCCGCCAGAAACAGCTGGACAAGCTCGATGTCGGAGAGATACAGATCTCCAGTCGTAGAGACCCTTCCATCGTATTCAAGCCGCACAGAGATACAGGGAACGAAGTCTTGGAGGTAAGTGGCTTGACCAAGAGCTATGGGCAGGAGTTGGTTTTTGAAGGGCTCAGTCTCAAGATTAATCCAGGTGACAAGGTCGCCCTGATTGGCGCCAATGGTGTGGGCAAGACCACGCTGGTAGAAATCCTCATGGAGAAGCTTCCAGCCGATAGCGGCAGTTTTATCTGGGGACAGACGATCACGAGTACTTACTTCCCTCAAAATACTACAGATGTCGTGATTGGTGACGAGGAGCTCCCTCAGTGGATACAGGGCTTCGATCCCAAATGGCATATTGATGATATCCGCAAGACACTGGGGCGTATGCTTTTCAGTGGTGAGGAGCAGAAAAAAAAGGTCAATGCCTGCTCTGGAGGCGAAAAGCACCGTGTCATGCTCTCCAAAATGATGATGGACAGTGCTAACTTTCTTGTATTGGATGAGCCCAACAATCACCTCGACCTTGAAGCGATTATCGCACTAGGGGAAGCACTGCACAACTATCAGGGAGGCGTGATTTGCGTCTCACATGACCGCGAGCTCATCGATGCCTATGCCAACCGTATCATTAAACTCAATGAAGACGGTACTGTGATTGACTTTGAAGGAGATTATGAGGCTTTTGTGGAGATGTATGGGCATTAATCCTAATCTTTACATAGTCTTTTCTGATTGATGATCGTATAAAGCACCGGCAGATAGAGCAGGTTGAGTACGGTGCCCCAGGCTAGGCCGAATGCTAGGGATATCGCCATGGGTTGAAATATCGTCGCTTGACCCGTGGGGAAAAATACCAGCGATGCCAGGCCGATGATGGTCGTGATGGAGGTGAGGATAATGGGGCGGAAGCGCTTGGCGGCATAGTGGTAGATCTCTTCCATAGTGTTTGCTTTTTTGAGGTTCATGATCATGATGATGCCGTCATTGACCACGACACCTGATAGACCCAGCACGCCGATGATAGAAGGCATGGAGAGATTGATCCCCAGCGCAAAGTGTCCTGCCAAGACTCCCAAAAATGCGAAAGGGATCACCGACATCATCATGAAGGTCTCTCTGAATGAGTTAAAAAGGTACAGTATGGAGAGCATGATCAGTACCAGTGCCAGCGTACTGGCGGTGATCATATCTCTTTTGAGATCTCTGTTTTTCTCGGCTTCGCCTTTGAGCTTGATGGTGATGCCTTGCTTTCTATGCTTTTCCAGCAGAGGCTCTAGCTTTGCTAGCACTTCGGAGGCTGTGACGACTTTTTTGTTGACATTGGCGTAGACATAGTAGTTGGTCTGGGTGTTGTCCTTGATGATCTTTTCAAAGGAGCGTATGACTCTAAAATCCACAATATCCTCTAAGGCTACCACACTGCCTTTGGCTATGGGTATCTGTAATCTTTTCATATCGGAGAGAGAATCCTTCTGTGCGCTACTGACGACGATGTCTATGAGTCCGTCTTTGTCAAACGACGAAGTAACCTTCCTCTCCAGATAGAGACTTGAGAGCAGTGAGCCGAGTGTGCGTTCGGTGATGCCCAGAGAGGCGCCATAGCTGTTGACCTTGAGTTTGATCTCATTGATACCGTAGGTCAGAGAATCACTTACCGAAACGACCCCTTTGATCTCTTTGAGTCGCTTTTTGACCTCTTCGATACCACTGATCATCAGCTCTCTGTCCTCACTGACAAAGCCAATCTTCAGATCAGACTTGACAGGCCCGACCTTTTTCTCTACGATTGCTAGATCACTGAGCCCAAACCTCTCTTTGTATTTTTGTTGCTTGAGAAAGGCTCTGAGCTTTTTGGACAGGTCAGAAGAGTCTATATCTCTGGTTCTGCCTTTCTTGTCATAGTACAAGCTTAGATTTGGTGTAATATACCTGTCTACAAAATTCTGTGGCTTGAGCTTGTCGAGCTCCAGTGTGATAAGCCCCACATAGGGAAAAGTCTCGCCGTTGCTGGCACTGTCCACTCTCCAGCCTGCAATGAAGCCAATATGTTTGATATGAAATTGGGCTCTGTTCTGGTGGAGATCTTTTTCAATCGCTTTGAGGTAGCTGTAGGTGTCCTCCAGACTGCTGTTGATACTGGACTTGAGTGTGATATCAATCGTCGTGGCATCAAAAGGAGAGAAGAGTTGGAATTTGCTGTGCTTGAGTCCTATGACAGTAAGTAGTGGTACCAGCAGTACAAAAAGAAGCAGAAATGTCTTTTTGAATCGCATGAGCAGGTGAATAATACGGCTGTAGAATCTGTTGGCACCCTCCCAGGAGGTGGTGTGCTGTGATGCCTTGAGTGTGTGTGCCGCATGGATGGGCAAAAAGATAAAAGACTCTATCAGGGATGCTACGACAAGTACCGAGACGGCTATGGGTATGAGCTTGATCACTTCACCCATCGTGCCACTCATCATCAGCGCAGGCAAGAAGGCGAAGAGGGTAGTAGCAGATGCTATGGTGACAGGCTTGAACATCTCTTTGGCGCCCAGCACGGCTGCTTCTTTGGGTGGCAGTCCCTCTTCGATATGCTGCTGGATATTTTCACTCACGACGATGGCATCATCAACAATAATACCCAATGCGATCAGTACACCTATAAGCGAGATCATATTGATCGTATAGCCTGCCAGATAGAGATACATCGCACCCATTACAAAAGAAGTAGGGATACCCAGAGAGATGATGAAGGCCATGCGTTTGTTGATCAATAGTATCACCAGCAAGGTGATAAGTATCAAGCCAAGCAGGATATTGGAGATTACGATATTGAGCCTGTCCTTGATCGACTCCGCCTTGTCATTGTGGATCGTATAGGTGAGCTCTTTGCTGCTGTTTTGCTCTGCTGCGATCAGTGATTTGATGGCTGCTGCTATCTCTATGGCATTACCGACATTGGATTGGCGCACGGAGAGGTCTATGGCATTTTTGGTATCCACAGAAAAGAGCGTGGCGCTCTCTTTGTAGTGTTTCTGTATAGAGGCGATATCCTCGAGTCGTATGCTTACACCCTCAGGCAGAGTAATCCTGCTCTGGAGCAACTCCATGGCACTTTTTGCACCATTGTAGGTAGAGATATAGAAGTGTCCCTGTTTCGGATCTTCGATCTTGCCTATGGGATAGATATAGGAGAGGCTGGAGAGTACCTGTATGATGCTGCTTTCACTGAGTCCCAACGCTTTGATCTTGTGGGGATTGAGCTTTACATCATAGTAGATATCAGCATCGCCATAGAGTGTCACCTCTGCCACATCGTGGATATCCAGCAGTTTTTCTTTGAGTGTATCTGCTTTTTCGATGAGCTTGCTGTGGGGGAGGGTGGCAGAGGAGAGTGAGATATTGATGAGTGGTCTGAGGATCTCCAGTACATTGACGATAGGCTCATCCATGTCACTGGGCAGGTTGGATTTGACTTTGGAGACAGCATCTTTGATTTTGTTGGCGGTGTTGTATTTGTCGACACGCTTCTGTAATTCTATAATGATGCTAAAGCTACCAGAAGAGACGATGGTGGCTATCTTGCTGATACCATCGATGCTCTTGATCTCACTTTCGATCTCTCTGACAGCCATTTTATCCAGCGTGTCAATAGAAGCACCGCTGTAGTGACCAAAGACCCCCACCATATCCAGATCAAAGGTAGGAAAGATCTCCTTGGGTGTACGGGTATAAGAGACCACGCCTGCCAGAAAAATCAGGACAAAAAGAAAATAGTTGAGTCGTGCATTATTGATAAAAAATCTGAGTATTTTTTCGAACATTACAGAGGGTAGCCTTGTGTTGTATTTTGAG
>JALVVQ010000321.1:0-290 GCA_027023325.1 Campylobacteraceae bacterium
TATCTATACACCGCAAGGCTACTTGACAGGCAAAGCAATCGCTTTTGACGAAACCATCAGGGGCATCGATAGTGCTGATGTACTTACCGAACAGTTCCCGGATGCCTCTATCATCCGTACCGCACCTCACAGCATCCTCTATCCGGGGCTCATCAATACTCATGTGCACTTGGAGTTCTCCGCCAACAGCACCACGCTTGAATATGGTGATTTCATGCCCTGGTTGCACAGTGTGATCACACATCGCAATGACCTCATCGAGTCTTGCGATGATGCGCGTATGGCAGAGG
>JALVVQ010000321.1:300-5827 GCA_027023325.1 Campylobacteraceae bacterium
AGCTAGAGGTTTGCAAAAGGGCAGCCCAAAAGGTTACCTTTTTCAATGAACTCATAGGCTCAGATGCCAAGACAGCCGATATGCTCTACGGTGATTTTTTAGAGCGGGTCAAACAGAGTGAATCCGCTGCCACAGACGAATACATCACCCCTGCTATCGCCATCCATTCTCCCTACTCTGTCCATCCCATCGTCCTAGACCGTGCCGTAGCACTCGCCAAGTCCAAGCGCTGTCCACTCAGCACACACTTCCTCGAATCTCCAGCCGAACGAGAGTGGCTAGCGTCCAATGCAGGGGGATTTTCTGCCTTTTTCGAGCAGTTCTTTGGCAGCACACAGGCTGTCACTACCATAGAGGAGTTTATGTACCGCTTCGACAGCTATCCTACCCATTTCGTCCACTGCACACAGACCAGCAGAGAAGAAAAAGCCTACCTTGCTTCCCAAGGCCATAGCATCGCGCACTGTCCACGATCCAACAGACTGCTCGGGTGTGGCAGGCTGGCGATAGAAGAAGTAACAGCCCCCATGAGCATCGCCACCGACGGCCTGAGCTCCAACTGGTCACTCAACCTCTGGGACGAACTCAGAACCGCCCTGATGCTACACCACCAAGGATCTCTTGCCAAGATGGCAGACAGATTTATCCGCTCCGTTACCTCTGATGCGGCTCTTGCTATCCGATCAGATGCTGGCAAGCTAGAAGTAGGTGCGCCAGCAGACATCATCGTAGTCACGCTACCAGCAAAATGCGAACAGGAGAATGCACTCTCCCTGCATGCGATACTGCATACACAAAGAGTGGAGAATGTGTATGTGGATGGGAAGGAGAGGGTTTAGAGATTTATTCTCACCCCTAGAGTCCCTCCAAAAAACTTATTTAAAGTTAATGTAACTAAACTTACTTACTCCGTTTATGGTTATAATTTCCATCGTTCCATCATTATCTATATCATCTATAATTGCATTAGAAGCAATTCTATCCGTTAATTGACTATATGTATCTATTTTGAATAATGCATTTGTATAAAAATCATAGTTTTCTTTTTGTATAAAGACACTCAATACATTGCCTCCATCACTAAAGCTAACTAAATCTTTCCTCCCATCTTTGTTAAGATCAACTGGGCGCATAAATCCATCAATACGCTCTCTATTAACTTTTATTTTAGACAGAAAATTTAACTTATCCTCCTCTAGTGCAAAAGTATACAGGTTTGTCATATTTCCATCGTAAGCACTTATCGCCATATGTGTAGAGTCCAGCATTACCGAACCATATAATCTTGTACTAAACACAGAAGAAGGTGTACCATTATTAAGTAAAGTGTATTTATGTTCTTTTTTAACAAAATTGTTACTACTCTTTTGCATAAAATAAGTCATACCTATATATGCAGAACACTCGCTGTCATCTGTACTGCATTCTCTAACTTTAAAAGGTGTACAAATAATATCTTTAAGTCCATCCCCATTAATATCTTCTGCACTTTTAATACCTTGGCAGTTAGCTGAATTTCCAACTACTATTTTTTCATTCAAATTACCGACATCAGTATAAATCATATATTGATCTATATTGTTATCTCGAACAATAATATCATCTTTCCTATCATTATTTATATCTGACACTGCTGCGATGTTTATTAAATTATAGTAACTTGAAATATTTATATCTTGCATTGCTGTTATATTATTTCTTTGTAGCTGTAAAATTTTTGATGTATCTCCAAAAATTAATGCGTCCAGCACACCATTGCCATTAAAATCACCATAATATAGAGTACCATTGATTTCAAATTCAGTATGATTATATACCTTTTTACTATCTTGATAATCAATATTTAAAAAAGTTCCGGAATAGGTTTCTGAAGAATATAAAATATCTTTTAAACCATTCTGATCTAAATCAAAGGAGGTAGCTGTCAATGTGGCAACATATTCATCATTGTTTGATAAATTTGCTTCCTCTATTGACCCTATGGCGGAGTTAACTGTTATATTAATCTCTTGGCTCTCATCTTCTGCCATTTCATCATCAGATACTATGCATTTAATAATATATTTTCCTGCACCAGATGCAAAAAATACTGGCTTCGCCAAAGTATCGCTATTCATATTTTCACTTGCATCTACTCTATAGAGTTCCACTGACTGATTCGACTCTATGAGTTCCCATGTATCATCAACAGCGAAGAAGGCATCTGACACATCTATGTATCGATATACTTCCCATTTGTACGATAATACATCATTATCTTTATCAAGACTTTCAGAAGCATCGAAATGTATTTTACTAAATGCATCCACTGTTTCCGTAGTTAAATCTGATGTGATAGAAGCTACAGGTCTACTATTCAACACCTCCTGCTCCTTACTCTGAGTAGCAGATTTCACATCACCCGTTCTGTCATCTATAGCAACGACTGTTAGCTTCAATCTATCGTGCTTCACAAACTTATCATTAGTCAATTCAAACACATCACTCTGCACAGCATCATTTACTTTCCACTCATATGCAGATGCAAATACATCCAAATCTGGATCATACACTGTCACACTTACTACTGACATATCTGTATCAGTATAGATACTTTGAGGGAAAGAGATACTGATGACAGGTGCTGCATTTGGAATTTCTTGTTCAAAATCTCCATCTTGATATACTTGCACATCATCCACAGTGCCATCATTGCCATTATCTATTTCTACACGAACTCTGTTGTCGTACGCAGTGCGTACTTTGACTGTTGCATCTTTGCCCTCATACAGTATCTCTCCGCCGACCATAGGGTTTCCAGACTCATCATATGTGAGTTCTACAGGTGTACTTACTGTGATATATCCTGCTTCAGAGTAATATATCTTCCCCTCGTAAGAAATTTCTCGATCGTATTCATCAAGCACAGTTTTTAAATCTTCAAACTTCATCATAGTATTATCTTGATTATTTTTGGCGACGAGGTTCTGTGTCAATGTTTTTCTTTTCCCATCATTACTCACCTTCACATCGATCAAGCCATCCATGACAATATCAGTCTCGTCATCCTCGATGTGGAACATATCAAATTTTATACTCATCTTCTTAACAAAGGAGCTGTCTTGCGCATCTACAGTAACGACATATGTTACCTTCCCATCTAAAGTTTCCCCGTCTCCATCATTAAAGTTCTTGAAAATAGCTATTATTTGTCTAGTTACATTATCGATCTTTTTTTCTGTCATGTCTACAGAGCCACTCGTTGCGCCATTTGCTTTTTTATCAAGTCTTTTTAGCAACAAAGAAGTCTTTTTGGCTATTTTGTTATGGCTACTTCCTGGTACATCGATCATGTCCGCATAAGAAGTATTTAAAACACTAAGAAAGTTTTGCGTTTCATTTTTATCGAGAGATGCGCGTGCTGTTTCCCCTTTATATGCCAATCCGCCTTGTCCACCAGGATTGCCACCTCCTCCGCCACAACCAACAAACAATACAACACTTGCAACGGACACCATTTTCAAAAATATTTTCACGATAACTTCCTCCCCATACTTATAATTTGTCAACAATTATAGCAAACTTTTACCAAAATATAAAATATTTTTTAGAGAGTACGGGGGGGGTTGAAAAGTAGGAAAAATGGGATTTAAAAAATGTGGTCTGGTATCAAATACCAAACCCAATCGCATCATTTCATCAAATCTGCAAAACTGGACATAGCACTTTTGTCACCTATCCAGGTTACATTGGCATTGACTGTTTTGTTGTGAGAAAAGACAAAGTCACTGCCTGAGGCGGAGGCATGACATGAGATACAACCCACTGGCATCCCTTTGGCTACTTTTCCGACCAGCTTCATTCCTTTGTCATTGGTAAAGATCGTACCGTCTGGCTTATATTTTGCCCAGAACCAGTCTTTGTCATCGGGGTCAAACCCTGGTCGCTTGACCATGATTGTCACTGCCTTCAAGAATGCCTTGGGGTCTTTTTTGACCGCCTCGATCGAAACACCCTTTCCGCCATAGTTGGTCTTGGAGATGACCAGCTGTCCATCTATTACTCCCTCGATTACCTCACGCACTTTTCCATGTGGAGGCCCTCCGACATAGAGATTGTTCTGCAGGGCATCAAAGCCTTTGGCATGGAGTTTCTCCCACATTGCTTTGGCAAAAGCTATATCTTCCTTGCTGCCAAATGGGGGCTTCATCATCTTTTTTGCTTGACTCTTCGACATGCCATCACCTTTTTTCATGCCTTCTGCCACTGCGGCACCACCAAATACCAACGAGATCGCAGCTGCTGCTGCCACTATGTTTATTGCCTTCATCTTAGCTCCTTTTTGTTTAGCTAAGGAAAGTATAGGATACTAGTGTGTAGTGTCTATGGAGTATGGCTCAAGTTTAAAGACAGTCTTCTCATCATTGCTCGCATAGAGATAACAATGGTATCCATTATTAGCACTAAGATTTTTGACGATAGACAGCCCAAGTCCAAAACCACTCTGCTTACGGTTCTTACTTTTGTCCACTGTATAAAATGGCTCGAAGATATCTTCCCTGAGATTCAGATCTATTTTTGTGCCTGTATTTTCAAACACGATGGTATCCCCTTCATTGTAGACCCTCACATACCCCTGTTCTGTAAACTTGACTGCATTCATGAGGATATTGACGGATATACGCTTAAAATCAGTACAATTGAAAGAGAGACGCAAATCCTCATCAATGGTATTGATGACAGGTACACCCTCTTTATTCGGCAAGAGAGGCAAGACTTTGTCCTGCATCACTTCAAATACGGCGATATCACGCTTGACCCTCTTGCTTCCCATGGATTCTATATACTGAAGCATATCCACTGTCAACTCATCCATAAATGCCAGCTCTTCTTTCATCCGTACAAGCACTTCCGGTAGCATCTCTTTCTCCACCAGGCCATCCTCTATCTCTTCAATATGACCTGAAAGTATCGTGATGGGTGTTTTGATATCATGGGCCATAGAGACCAACAGATCAGAAAGAGTTTTGTTTTTTTGCCTTAGATCTTCTATCAGCTTGTCCATTTTTTCAGCAAGATAATTGATATTTTGGTTGATATCGTTGATCTCGACAAGTACAGTGCGACTCTTGTCCGCTTCAAAGTTCTGTGCCTTGACTCTCTGCAATCTTCTCTCTATAAACACAAATTTCTTGGATAAATAGTGTGCAAAGAAATAGCTCAACACTCCAATAGCCGGTGCTACAGAGAGTACTACCATGATGATCTGCTTGATCATAGGCATTTTGATCGGTTTCCCAATGATCACATAGGTCATCAAGGAGGTAAAGACAGCAATAGCCAAGCCAGCAAGCATATAGACCAGTATCGTAAACGATTTAATTCTCATAGATTCTGTACCCCATTCCTCTTACGGTTTTGATGATATCCTTATCGAAGAACGGCTCAACTTTTTTTCGGATATGATAAATATGACTGTTGATTCCCTGCTCATCAATCTCACCCAGATAGTGATCATAGATCAGCTCAGACAGCTCCTGCCTACTGT
>JALVVQ010000322.1 GCA_027023325.1 Campylobacteraceae bacterium
TGGACAAGAGCTAGATGATGACTATGTGCTCGATCGTGCAAAGTTTCTCAAGATAAAAATGCCAAACAGAGATGGTTTTTACCCCAATGTAGATGGCGGTGTGGGGTCAAAAGAGGTAGCAAAATTCCTCAATAATCCTGAAAACTATGGTAAAGGCACACGATGCATGAAGGGCTGTAAAGATGGCAAGGTAAGTCCCATCAAGTTTGAACTCAAAGATTTCAAGCCAGCACTGACCACGGTTAGGGATCTTCCCAAAGAGACAGGCACAAAAACTGTCACCAAAGGACAAAAGCTCTATGAAGCCAAATGTAGCGCCTGCCATGCCAATGCAGCCATTGGGGCTCCGGTAGTCGGCGACAAAGAGGCCTGGGCGAAAGTCACAGCCAAAGGCATCGATGTGGTCTACAAGCACGCACTCAGCGGCTTTAATGCCATGCCGCCAAAAGGTGGCAATATGGATCTCTCAGACGCTACTGTCAAAGAGATTGTAGACTATATGGTCGAAGCCAGCAAATAGACCCAAGGGAGCGCTGCTCCCAGCAAGTCCAACACACAAAGGAGAAAAAATGAACTTGACAAAAAAGTTACTTATCGCATCAGCCATAAGTGGATTGTTCGCAACAGCATCTGTTGCAGGCGATATGAACCTGGTAAAAGAGGGTGAAAAGATTTTCAATACCAAAAAGCTAGGCAACTGTCTTGCCTGTCATGCCGTCAATGGTAAAGAGATCAACAACCCAGGAAGCCTAGGCCCCAAACTGCAGTACCTGTCTTCATGGCCGGAAAAAGCGCTCTATGACAAGATCTATGATCCTTACACCACCAATCCAATATCAGCCATGCCTGCATTTGGAAAAAACGGTTGGCTCGATGACCATCAGATCAAAGCACTGGTTGCTTACCTCAAAACAATTAAATAAACACACATAAGGAGAAAACATGGAAAGAAGAAAATTTTTAGGACTAGGCGCAGGTATACTGGCTGCCACAATGATACCAGCAGGACTCTCTGCACAAAACTACAGAGAGACAAAAGTAGATGTATGGAAAGTCAAAAATGAAAAAGGCAAGCCAGGCGTCGATGCTGCAATCAAAGCACTCTTCGGTACGGATAAAGTAGAAGACGGCAAGGTCAAGCTCAAAGCGCCGGACATCGCAGAAAATGGTGCAGTCATTCCTGTCACACTCAAAGCGGAAGGCGCAAGCAGATTGGCTCTTTTTCAGGATGCCAACCCTGAGGCTGCCGTGGTTGTTTTCGATGTGCCAAAAAACGGTATCCCTGACTATTCTCTGAGAATCAAGCTACAAAAGACTGGCAATGTCGTGGCAGTCGCTGAAATTGATGGCAAACTCTATAAGGCCAGCAAGGTTGTAAAAGTCACTATTGGTGGATGTGGCGGTTGATACACCTCCAAGCAGACAGGCACACGGCAGCATAAGTAATACTATTTAAAAGAAAGGAAAAAGAATGAGAATAAAAGCAAAAGAGAAAGAGGGTATCACCACAGCAAAAGTCATGGCAAAACACCCTATGATGAGTAATGTTGAAGCAAAGAAGAAAGGGAAAGAAGCCAATTTTATCACCTATGTGATAGCTAAAGTAGGAGATGAGGTAGTATATGAAGCTTCCACAAGCCAATTCTTGTCGAAAAACCCCTACCTTAAATTCAAATTTAAGGGTGAGAACAAAGGAAAAGAGCTTATCATCACCTGGACAGACCTGAGTGGAAAGACAAAGACAGACAAGAAAAAGATCAAGTAGGTTGCCTTATCAATAAGCTAACTTTAGACCAATAACAAAGGAGAAACCATGTTATTAAAAGTTGTAAAGATATCTGCACTTGTAGCAGTCACCGCCTGTACCTTGAATGCAGGCAGTTTTAATACGCAGGCAGAAAAAGACAGACAAGCACTCGTCAAGTATATGGAGGCTAAATTTAGCAACCCTGAGAAAAATAAATCATTTTTCCCTTATTCTACAGAAGATGAGCTCAAAAGAGTCATCAAAAAAGATGTCAAAGCAGCAGATCTAACCAAGGGTTCTTACGCCTATGATTCTATTGGTAGAGAGCAATATGATGACATCAATGAGATGCCACCTTATGAAGATGCGATTGACGAAGGCGAAGCACTCTACGGCAAAAAGTTTGCCAATGGAAAATCTTTCAAAACATGCTTTCCAAAAACAGATATTGCAGGTGATTACCCTTACTTCGATAATAAGAAAAAAGAAGTGGTTACTCTCACACAGGCTATCAATGACTGTTTGGTAGCCAATGGAGAGAAAAAGTGGAATATCAAAAAAGGCAACATGGCCAAACTTGAAGCCTATTTTTCACACCAAAGTAAAGAAGCTGGCAAGAAGGTCGCCATCAAAATTGACTCCAAAGAGGCAGCTCAGGCATATGAAAATGGTAAGAAAGCCTACTATACGCAGCGTGGCTATCTCAAGCTCTCCTGTGCTACATGTCATGTACAAGGTACAGGCAAGCGCGTTAGAAAAGAGTATATGTCTCCATTGTTGGGGCACACCACACACTTTCCTGTCTTCAGACTCAAGTGGGGCAACCTCGGCACACTGGAAAGACGCCTCGAAGGCTGCAACAAAGATGAGGGTGAAAATCCGCATAAAGGCAGCAGCAAGTGGGCAAAAGAAGTACTTTACTTCATGTCTTACATGTCAAACGGACTGGGCATTGATGGTCCGGATATTAGAAAGTAAAGGTGGAGATGATGAAAACATTCAATAAGATTCTATGTATTGCCGGATTAAGCACTTTGGGTTTCACTGCTGTGCATGCTGACCTACTCAGTGATGCTGCCAAGCTCGATGTCAAGCAGGCATGTAGTGTCAAAGCCAATGGCCTAGAGGCTGTGCTTGCCACTGCTGCAAAGTATAATGCAGAAGCAGTGAAGCTTGGTGTAGAGTTCAAGCGACTGGGTGTCACCAATAGCAACTATATCAAGACAACTACAGAGGCAGCCAAGGCCAAACAGAAAGAAGTCGTACTGAAATACAAGAAAAAAGGCAAAGTCAAAACGCACAAAATGACAACAGACTATGCAGCATGGAGAAGTTGTTCATTTGCGATCAGGGCACTTCAACAGCAAGTTGAGGCAGAGAGTACCTGGAAACTTGCAGTACCTGGTGACGGCTTCAAGTACTAGAAAGAAAGGTATAACATAATGAGTAAAATGAGTAGAAGAGAGTTTGTCTATATGATGGCGGTCCTTGGGGCAGCACCTGTATTTGCCAACTCTCACACAAGAATGACAGATACCGGGAAGCTAGAGGATTATTATAAACTCAAGAGTTTTGGTAATGTTAGACTAATGCATATGACAGACTGCCACGCACAGCTGCTGCCTGTCTATTTCAGAGAGCCAAGCGTCAACCTTGGCTTCTTTGACAACTATGGAAAGCCGCCACACATTGTCGGTGAGAAGTTCATGGATTATTTCGGAATCAAAGGCAACAAGCGACTAGAGTACGCCTATACCTGTCTCAATTTTGAAAAAAATGCAGAGACGATGGGAAGAGTCGGTGGCTTCGCACAGATCAAAACAGTCGTAGACTTCCTCAAAAATAGTTTTGGCAAAGACAAAACACTACTGTTGGATGGTGGCGATACCTGGCAAGGCAGTTGGACTTCCCTGCAAACACGTGGTAAAGACATGGTGGGTGCCATGAACCTACTGGGTGTAGATGTAGCGGTAGGACACTGGGAATTTACCTATAAAGCACAGGAAGTACTGGACAATGTCAAAGAGCTCGACGCAGAGTTCCTCGCACAGAACATCCATGTCAAAGAAGATGCCCTGTTTGACGGCGCACCTTCTTATGATGAAGACAGTGGTTTGGCATTTAAGCCCTACACTATCAAAAAAATGGGTGGTGCCAGAGTAGCGATCATCGGTCAGGCATTTCCTTATACTACCATAGCCAATCCACAGAGAAACATTCCGGACTGGTCTTTTGGTATTGATGCAGATCCTATGCAGGAATTGGTCAATGAAATTCGAAAGAATGAGAAGCCAGATGCTGTCATCGTACTCTCTCACAATGGATATGATGTGGACAAGAAAATGGGCGAAGTTGTCACCGGTATTGACTTTATCATGGGTGGACACACACACGATGGTGTGCCTGAAGCCTATCCAGCAAAGAACAAAAAAGGTGTCACCTATATCTGTAATGCAGGATCCAACGGCAAGTTCCTCAATGTACTTGACCTGGATATCCAAAAAGGAAAGATCGTAGACTTCAAGTTCACGCTGCTTCCTATTTTCTCAGACCTTATCCCCGAAGACAAGGCAATGAAGCAGTATGTAGCAGGTGTCAGAAAGCCTTTCGAAAAAGACCTTAACAGGGTTATCGCTACAACTGAAATGACGCTTTTCAGAAGAGGAAACTTCAACGGTAGCTGGGATCAAGTCATCTGTGATGCACTCAGAGATGTCAAGGGTGCAGATATTTCACTCTCTCCCGGATTTAGATGGGGTACGACGCTGATGCCTGGACAGAACATTACTTTTGATGATCTTGCCACACAGACAGCCATGACTTATCCTGAAACCTATGCCAAAGATATGGATGGGAAGACGGTCAAAGCGGTATTGGAAGATGTCGCAGACAACCTCTTCAATGAAGATCCTTTCTATCAGCAGGGTGGAGATATGGTGCGAACAGGAGGACTCTCCTACACCATCGATCCCAAGGCAAAAATGGGAAGCCGTATCACCAACATCACACTGGCAAACGGCAAGAAGCTCGAAGCCAGCAAGAAATACAAAGTGGCTGGTTGGTCAACAGTAGGCTCTGTCTCCCCAGGTGAACCTGTGTGGGAAACGGTAGAAACCTACCTCAAGAACCTCAAGCATATCGGCAAAGACTACAAAGTTGATGCACCTGATATCTTGGGTGTCAAAGGGAACCCCGGCATTATCGCCTAAGACTCCCACTTTATATTTTACACTGCCAGACACAACCTCCTGTGTCTGGCAGGTAAGATTTTTGAATGCGAAATACTTTTTGTATTCTCAAGTTTTACAAGGACACACTATGAAAGACAGACTGGGCTTATTTCTGCTTCTTATCGTTGTTTCTGCTCATCTGCATGCTGATTTCAAGGAGGGAGAGAGCATATTCAAAGACAAATGTAGCAGCTGCCATGCTGGGCATATCCCCGGGAAAAAATTAAAAGAAAACTTTTTCGAAAAGAAGAACACCCTTCTCCATCTCAAGGCGCCCACTGTCAACATGATTGCCTACGCTATTATGGATAGTCGCAAACATATTGGTGACTCCAGCGATCCGGAGATGCAGCAGATGGAGATAGAAGAGTACCTCAAAGATGCGCTTTTCGCACCCAGCCGTGAAAACAGTATCTGCGATGAGGACTTTGCAAAGTACTATGAACAAAAGAGAAGCATGAAAGACAAAGTCTCCCCAGAAGAGATCATAGCACTCTCCTACTATTTTATGGGATACAAAAAAGCATGGCGAAAAGCACACCCCAAGAAAAAGCGTATCCTCTCCGAAAGCTACAAAGAGAAAGACCTTCTCAAAGATGCAATCAAAGAAAACAAGCGCATCATTATTGAGGCTTCTTCCAGCACCTGCCATTTCTGCAAGAAGATGAAAAAAGAGGTACTTGATACTGCCCAGATACAAAAAGCTATCAACAAGGATTTCATATTCATTGAGATTGATATCGACAAGATGAAGCTTCCTTTTGGTCTTCAGAAAGCATTTCAGGGTATCACACCTACTTTCTTTTTTCTTTCCAGAGAGGGGAAGTTGCTC
>JALVVQ010000323.1 GCA_027023325.1 Campylobacteraceae bacterium
ATGCTCTTCAGGTATCTTCAGCACAATACCTTTTTTCAGGTGGCGCTGCGCAGAAAGATTGATAATCTGCGAAGCAATAGCAAAGAGCTTCTCTCTGACTTTGGCTTTGAGTTTTTTGAAGCTGGCTTTTCCCATGCGGTCAAGTACCGGCAATGCACCACCTTCGGCAACATAGCGGTCGATGGTCTCTAAACTGGAGACAGGGATCAGCAGGGCATCTTCATTTTGATAATGAATCATCACAAATTCACTCATGGCACCCAGTATCTCACGCTTCTCAATCCCCTTGAATATTCCTACCCCATGGTTCTCATGCACCACAAAATCCCCAGGCTTAAGTGCATCCAGCATAATCGAAGCTTTTTTAACCCGTTTGCGCTTGATCGGCTTGTTTAGAGAGAGAATGAGCCGCTCACTGCTCATTAGATTGAGAATCCCCTCTTGATAAACAAAGGTGATATTTTCAAATGATGCCAGCTGAGAGCCTCGCACGATACTCTCATTTTGGGCGATGATGGTAATTTGTTTCTCTTTGTGGGCTTCCAAAAGCTTATTGAGATCAAGCACTTCCAAATCACGATACCGGGTCGCCTCGGGAATCACTTCGGTCGGAAAGGCTCCTCTGCCAAGAAGCGGCTTGCCCAGACTGCATATCTCCTCCAGCTCCTCCTCCAGACTGCTGCTACATATCGCATCAAACTGGATAAAGGCACTCTCTGCCAACTCTCTAAGATGCCAGAGTCCCAGCGCATCTACATCCTTGACAAAGGCTTCATAAGTACTAGACGCTACCCGCTCTCTGAGTGCCACATACTCCTCTTTTTCCAATGCCAAAAAGGCAGGGCTTACCACCAGTGATTCCAGCTCTTCAGGTAGGCGTTTTTGTGTCTCAGGGACATAAGCATGAATCGCCTCTACCTCTTCATCGAAGAGTGAAATACGGTAGGGGTGCACTGCACCTACAGGATAGATATCGACGATATCCCCACGGAAAGAGACCTCTCCCTGTGCTGAAGCGATATCGACAAAATGGTACCCCCAGTGATAGAGCTTCTCCTTGAGCATCTGCAAAGAAAGTGTATCGGCAAAAGCGATCTCATAGGTCTGGAAACAGTGAGCTTTGGGCAGAGGAAAAAGCAGGGAACGCAAAGGTGAGACCAAAAGCTTCTTTTCCTGGCAAGCATGGTAGCTTCCTAACTCAAAGAACAGCGTTCGCATCTCCTCCCCATAAGGACGCATATCATCTCCCGGAGAGACCCGAATATCGGGTAGCACAAAAGGATGATACCCTAGAAACCGTGCGATATCCCTAATCTGAATCGCCTCTTTGTCATCTTTGCATATCAGCAGTGTGGCTGCATCAGACTCAACCATCGTTCCCTGGGCCTGCCGAAGGGTCACCCCCTCTAGATACTCATATACATTACTTTGATACATCAACCCTCTTTAAAAATGCTTCAACAACATAAAATGAACCAAATACCACATAGTGCTCCTTTTGATCCATCTTGTTTTCAAAATAACCGTATGGCAACCTTACTTTTTTCAAAGCGTTCTCTATCTCCTCCTGTGTCGCAGCCCTTTGAGACTCGATAGAGATGATCTCCACCCGTTTGACTTTGGGTTTGAATGTACGCAGTACCGCCTCATAGTCTTTGTCATCCAATGAGTTGTAAATCAATACCGTCTCCGGCTCCATCGCACCTACGATTGCTTTGGCTGCCAGAGGATTGTGCCCTACATCGATACGGATATATGGGGTTAGGGCATAAAATCTTCCGAACAGTTCTAGGTCTTTCAAACCATTCAAGTCATATGTGATATCTAAGATTTTTAAAGCTTGTATCGCTACGGCAGCATTCTCTGCGAGATAGTCTGGCCAGCCTTTGGATTTGGCAATCTCTTCAACCGTAGGTCGGGTTGCCCTCATCTCGACACTTCCATTTGCATTGTTGATTTGTTTATTATTCACATTGATGTCGGGATGAGGGCAACCCGACCTACATAAAAAAAGTTTTACACCTTTTTCTCCTGCAATCTTTCTCGCCACTTCAATCACTTCTCTATAAGGCTGTGGTGCTAGCAGCGCTTGCGTCTGAATACTGCGTATCTTTGTCTCTGCAATCTCTTCGATCGTCTCTCCCAAAAATGCCTGATGGTCTATCCCTATAGGGGTGATAACAGAGAATTCTTTGTCACAGACATTGGTCGCATCAAACTCTCCACCAAGCCCCGCTTCCAGCACCATCAGATCACAGTGCTCAAACACCACAAATGCTAACAGTGTGGTATATTCAAAATAACTGAGCGCTTCACTCATCTGACTACCAAGCAGCACAAAGAGCCGCTGATGTGCCTCTTCGAGTACAGCATCCGTACTGTCAGTTCCATTGAGCCAAATGCGTTCATTAAATGCGAGGATATGCGGAGAGGAGAAGTGTCCGACACGCTTGCCTGACTTCCACGCAAGATAGGCGATCATTCTTCCTGTGGAACCTTTACCATTGGTGCCGACGATATGAACCGTCTGTGGTCGTCTGATCTGTGGTTTGATTTTCCGATAGGCATGATGCACGCGCTCATGGTCAATCTCTTTATAGTAGAGTGGCTTCTGCTGTAAAAAATCTAAAAGCTGTATCACGCTACTGATGTCCCTCATGGCTTGCCACAAAAGCGATAAACTGATCTACTGCCTTGACTGCACAGGCTTTGATCGCTTCTCTTTTTGCCTTGGAAGAGCGTAGTGCACTAGGCGTCACATCTGCCTCATGGGTTGTATGGATGGTTCGTATGATATGTTTTTGCTTGGACAAGAGATCAAACCGTGTCTCCAGATTGACCCGATACCGCTCTACATACCCATGTGGGTCATACCCCAGCGCATCAAAGGAGACCACCCGACAAGAGACCTTTAGCCGTGCAGCTGAGTGAGGATCTTCACTCAGTTGACCTCTCAGGCGATAGCGAACCGCTTCACGCATCGCATCCGTGAGAAATACACCACTGTCAGGGTCTTTTTTGGAAAGAGAGACTTCCAGATACATAGGTTCCGAAAAGAGCTGGCGGGTAGTGTGAGAGACCGGTTTATAGCCGCATGCCTGTAGCACTAATAGCAAAAAAGTAACAGTACATACTCTCCATAACGTTTTCATATACAATCCCTTACACAGTCTTCACAGCCAGATTGACCAGCTTGTTGGGTACAACAATCTCTTTGACGATCTGCATTCCCTCCAGCCACTTAGCCCCTGCCTCTTTGGCTGTGGTGAGAATCTCTTCCTGTGAAGCAGAAGGAGACATCTGTATCTCAGTACGCTTTTTACCTCCGATCATGACCACATAGAGGATGCTGTCCTGTACAAAGACCTCCTCTTTGACCTCCAGCACATCACGCAGATTCTCTCTACTGAAGAGCTTTTCGCTGAGCTCTGTTGCCACATGGGGAACGATGGGCTCCAGAAGGTTGAGCATGATATACATACCTTCTGTCCAAACCGCCCCATTCTCCTGCTTGTCCAGTGCATTGAGTGCTTCCATACAGGCAGCAATCAGGGTATTGAAGGCAAAAGTACGCTCATAGACATCTGTAGATTTTTGCAGTGCCTCATAGACCTTGACCCGTGCGACTTTCTCCTCTTTGCTCAAACTTTTCTGGTCGATCTCAGGCAGCGTAGTTTCTGTGACCCTGCTGTGTCTATCATAGAGTTTACGAATGAATCTAAAAGCACCATCCACAGCAGAGTCATTCCACTCCAGCTCTTTCTGTGGTGGTGCAGCAAACAGTGTAAAGAGTCTGGCAGTATCAGCCCCATACTTCTCTATCAGTGCATCAGGATCGACAGTGTTACCTTTGGATTTGCTCATCTTGGCGCCATCCATGAGTACCATCCCCTGTGTCAGCAGCTGACTGAAAGGCTCGTCGATATCATGATAACCCAGATCACGCAGTACTTTGGTGAAAAAGCGTGCATACAGCAAATGCAAAATCGCATGCTCTATCCCACCGATATACTGATCTACACCCAGCCAATAGTTGGCACTTTCCTTGTCGATACCTACCTCTTCCCACTGCTTTGGGTTGGTGGCATAGCGAAACTGATACCAGCTTGACTGCACAAAGGTATCCAGCGTATCGGTTTCACGGATCGCCTCTTTACCACATTTTGGGCAAGCACAGTGCTTCCATGTCGGATGACTCTCGAGCGGATTGCCCTCTCCTGTGATCTCTACATCATCCGGCAGTGTGATCGGAAGATTCTCTGCCTTTTCTGCTACCAGACCACAGCTTTCACAATGTACAAAAGGGATCGGTGCGCCCCAGTAACGCTGGCGGCTCACACCCCAGTTGCGTAGCTTATAGTTGGTGGTACTTTCACCCAGCTTCTTCTCTTCAAACAGTGCTGAGATCCTGACTTTGGCCTCACTATTTGCCATACCGGTAAAGCTACCGGAGTTTTCAAGGGTACCTTCCAGCGTATAGGGAAGCTCTCCCCCACTGATCACTCTTTTGACAGGCAAGTCATACTTGGCAGCAAACTCAAAATCCCGCTCATCATGTGCAGGCACCGCCATCACCGCGCCTCCCCCATAGGAAGCAAGCACAAAATTGGCTGTCCAGACCGGGATCTCCTCACCTGTCAGCGGATGCAGTACCGTGATACCCAGTGGATACCCCTCTTTGTCTGCCTGTGCCCGCTCCCGCTCTGACATATTGGCAATGGCCTCGATCTTCTCTGCCATCTCCGCTTCCAGCTGACCCTGCTTCAACAATGACTTGACGATAGGATGCTCCGCAGCCAATGCAGCATAGCTCACACCATAGATCGTATCTGGTCTTGTGGTAAAGACATCAAAGCCCTCAAACTCTCCGTCTAGTTTTGCCTTGGAAGTTTCAGAGAGTGTAAAGGAGAATGCCAGCCCCCGTGACTTGCCTATCCAGTTGCGCTGCATGGTCAGCACCTGGGTCGGCCATTTTCCTTCCAACGGCTCTAGATCCTCCAAAAGCTCTTCTGCATATTTGAGTATGTCCAGGTAGTACCCCGGCATCTCCTTGAGCTGCACTTCATTGTCACAGCGCCAGCAGCACCCTTCTTCTACCTGCTCATTGGCAAGTACTGTATGGCAAGACTCGCACCAGTTCACTGTCGTGGACTCACGATAGAGCAGACCCTCCTCATACATACGGATGATAAACGCCTGCTCCCAGCGCGTATAGAGTGGATCACAGGTAGCAAATTCGCGACTCCTGGAAAAAGAGAGCCCCAGTGCCGAGAGTTCCTTACGCATATAGTCGATATTTTCATAGGTCCACTTCTTGGGGTGCTGCTTGTATTTGATCGCTGCATTCTCCGCCGGCATACCAAATGCATCCCAGCCGATAGGATGCAACACATTATACGCCTGCTTGCGATAGTAGCGCGCCATCGCATCTCCGATCGCATAGTTGCGCACATGCCCCATATGGATGCGCCCACTGGGATAAGGAAACATACTGAGGATATATTTCTTCTTCTGTTCAAGAGAATCAGAAGGCTCAAACGCCTGCTCCTCTTCCCAATTTTTTTGCCATTTGGCTTCGATCTCTTTTGGATGATAACTCATAGATGCTCGCTTATTGTATGATGTATTAATTTGAAGAGATTATAGCGAATTTATTAGAAATGAGAAATGAGGTTTACCTATTTGCTTACGATTTTATCTATTTTATGCAAAACAAAACGATGTACATCAAAGATTTGACAGCATATTGCCGTATCAAAAATTTCAGGTTATAAT
>JALVVQ010000324.1 GCA_027023325.1 Campylobacteraceae bacterium
GAGAAAGGTTGCGATCAGCCCATCTCGAAGCCCGTGCTCTCGCATCTCCTCCAGCATCCCATACCAGACATACATCGGCCCATGGCTGAGTATCCCTCCGATAATGGCATAGACCGTACCCATCACCCCACTCTCCTCTCCGAGGTGTTTGATGATATGTTTGGGCTTGAGAAAGTAGTTGATGAGCGTGGTGAGGAGGATAATGAGGGCAAATATCGGCAGTATCTTTGCCCAGATTGCTACAAACTCAGATCCTATCATCGGGAGCTTGTCACTGTCCAGCATGATGATACCAAGATAGATAAGCACTACAATGAGGAGAAACTTCACTCCCTTGAACTTAAACTGCTTCATGAGAGTGCTCCGGTGGTCATCACTGCCAGATAAGAGACTGCCACGGTACTGATAAGTGTCAGCACATTCCGCCATACGGTAAACCGTACCCCAAACACACTCGCCTCGGCAGGCAATTGGATAAACCCCAGCGTCACCCATGCAAGAATAAACGCAGAGACCGCATAGACCGAAACCCCCTGCGCCAATAGCCCTTCTCCTATCACATAACTGATCGCCCCCTGCCCCGAAGAGGCAGCCCCTACCAAGGTACCTACTGCGATATCTGATACCCTGCCGTGCCCAAACAGGTGTGAAAGCATCTCTGGGGTTACATAAGTTTTGAACAGTGCCACCAAACCGATCACTGCCGCGATCATCGGGAGTATAGAGGCAAAGCTCATGAGCGCCTTGCGAAAGGATTGCTTGAAGGATGGAGGTTGATTTTGATTTTTCATGGAGAAAGTATACTGTATGTTGCTTCAATTCCGAATTGAATCTAAAACGATACCAAAGGCATCGCCTCGGCTACCTTCTTAAACCTCAAAGCCCTAGCTTTTATAAATCCCTCAAGCTTAGCTATAAAGGCTTGTTCTGCTTTTGTCATTGTATGACTATCAAGCAATTCACTTTCAAATAGATCCAATATCTTTACGCACAGCGCAGCAAGTACTTTGGCCACAAGCTTGTGATTTACTCCCACTCTGTCTGCAAAATCTCTAAGCTCAAAAGCCCGTACGCCATCAGGATCAAACTCATCCCCGTAAGCCATAGCAAGCCCATGGTCAAAATCATACATCATCACACAGAGCATATCATAAAAAGGAGTAGGTCTCATACCGTGCTTGCTTATGAAAAAGGAGAAGTTTTTCCCATGAGCATCCGAGTTTCCTATGATGAGATTGTACATCGCCCAGTGTATGAGGGAAAGTTGGGCTTTTGCAGGCACTGAGCAGACCCTGGTCATAGAAAAAAGTTTTTCAAAACTAGCCCCTTCACGCACATGGGCTACATCTCTGCCTGATCCAAAGTTCTGCTCATATTTATACGCAGGTGAAAGGTTCAACATCTGGCAGCCATCTATCGTGGCGAGTCTTGAGACTCTGTTCTCCTCATACACCCTGTCAAACCTTTCGACAAGAAGCACAGGGTGCTCCCCAAAACGCCTCAGAACAACCTCTGCCACGTTGAGTCCTATATGCTTAGCCAATTTCATACAAAAAAGCTCATTGACTACAATATGCAGATGCTTTTTGGTTTGAAACTTCATGATATGGGTAGAGCTGAGCGTGCCGTCTCCCAGGCCTATGGACTCTTCTTTGACGATGACAGGAAGCTTGGCCTGTACGCCCGCCAAAGAGAGCCGCACCTTCTTGTCCCAGATGGCGATACTCTTGCTTTCCATATCGGTGATGCGTTCTGTGAGTTCCGCAGGGCTTATCTCTCTGAAGATAGCCTGCTTTTGCTCAGGCATCTCTCCAAACATCAACGCCCCTGCTGTTTCATGCCCTATGGTGTGCATGATGGCAAAGGTATTGCTCTTGGATATGTGGGCAAAGGTAGCGAGGTCATCCAATCCCTCTCCTTCCGGTATAAGGTTTTCCAAAAACTTCTTGATAGTACTTGAAGTATATGCTTCATCAAAACCCAGATATGGAGAGATAGCAAAGCCACCATCTTTGACCCAAGCCTCATCATACTCAAAATAGTACACGCCATCTTCATCAACACTCAAGCGACCTACTGGCATACCCTGCATACTCACTTTTAGGCTATGCATCTTGAGCATCCCAAGGCTCAATATATAGCTTGATGCCCAAAGCATCCATCACACGCAAAAGTGTAGCAAACTTCACACCCTCAAACCCATTTTCTATTTTATTTAGTGTAAAAGTAGAGATATCACAAAGCAGTGCCATGTCTTGTGTACTAAGTTTTTGTTGTGTGCGTCTGGCTTTTATGAACAATCCAATATTTTGCAGTGTGATGGGTTCCAAAAAAGAAGGGGAGTCTATGGCTTTTACTTTTTTGCCCTTGGTCATATATGCTCCTATTATATAGCTATAGTTGTATTTTAGTGTTATAATAGCATATCATATATAAAAAACAAGTATAGTTGTATTTAAAATAGAATATGGTATATAAATATGCAAGATGCATCTATAGTTGTATTTTATAATTTACTGTTTTAACACTTAATATTGTAACAAGAAGTATCTAGGGTATCTTGCCTGAACAGCAATTCTGTCTTCTCACTCCTTAAACAAAACACTTGTCATATTTGTCTGATAGCCTCGTACCATGGTCTTTCCTGCATTTTCTCATAAAAGAATTAGCTGCATATTGTTTCAATTCCAAGTGTCGGAGCGAGAGCACTCCGACCTACAAAATAAAAGCTGCCTCTATATCTTATCCCACAAAGGACACCGTACCATATGCCCTCCTTCTGTATCTACCAATGCTGGATGCGCTTCATCACAGCTGTCTACTTTGTAGGGGCAGCGATTGGCGAAAAAGCAGCCTTTGGGGAGGTCGATGGGACTTTGGATCTCTCCTGTTTTGAGGACGCTGTCTGTAGCCAGTGGTGTGTGGATGTCGGGGACGGTGGAGAAAAGCATCTTGGTGTAGGGGTGCTTTGGTTGGGCAAAGAGCTCTTTTTTACTGGCATACTCTACGATCTCTCCTAGGTACATGACTGCCACATAGTCACTGATATGCTTGACGACAGAGATATCATGGGTGATAAAGAGCGTGGTGAGGTTGTACTTGTCCTTGAGATCCATCATGAGGTTGAGGATCTGTGCTTGGATCGAGACATCCAGTGCAGAGATCGGCTCATCGGCCAGGACAAGCTCTGGACGCAGGATGATCGCTCTGGCGATCGCGATACGCTGTCGCTGTCCACCCGAGAACTGATGTGGGTAGCGTTCGAGGTAGCTATAGTCAATCCCTACATCATCACAGATCTCGTAGATCGTCTCCATACGCTCTTTTTTGCTCATATCCGTATGGATTTTGAGGGGTTGCTCCAGGATGGTTTTGACCTTTTTCCTCGGATTGAGTGAAGAGTAGGGATCTTGAAAGATCATCTGGATATCTTTTTGTACCGAGCCACGCGCTTGGGGTGTGAGCTTGGCGATGTCCTGACCGTGATAGAGCACCTCTCCCTTGGTAGCCTGATAGAGCCCTAGGATAACCTTGCCTACGGTGGTCTTGCCGCAGCCACTCTCCCCTACGAGAGAGAGGGTTTTGCCCTGATAGATATCAAAGTTGATCTTGTTGAGTGCATGGAGCTCTTTCTTCTCAAAAGTGCCGACTTTGACGGTAAAGACCTTCTCTATATCCTTGACTTCGAGTAGTTTTAGTTGATCTTGTGACAAAATACACTCCTCTCTCCCAGCATCTGCTTATCTGGGTAGACATCACATTGGGCATCTGCCAACGCACATCTGTCTTTGAAATAGCAGCCTTGAGGCAGCTCCAAGAGTGAGGGCATGATGCCTGGGATCTGGTAGAGCCGCTCCTGATCATCGTTGAGCTTGGGCAGACACTCAATCAGCCCTTTGGTGTAAGGATGCTTGGGATCGAAGATCACCTCTTCCTTGCTGCCATACTCTACGATTCTGCCGGCATACATCACTGCGATCTTGTCACAAAGCTGTGAGACGACCGCGATATCATGGGTAATAAGAATGAGTGAAGAATGAAAATCCTGACTCAGCTTTTTCATCAGATAGAGGATCTGTGCCTGTATCGTCACATCCAGTGCCGTGGTCGGTTCATCTGCGATGAGGAGCTTGGGGTTGTTGAGCAGGGACATGGCGATGACCACGCGCTGCTTCATCCCACCAGAGAGCTGATGAGGATAGCTTTTCATCCTGTCTGCTGCGGCAGGGAGGCCTACGAGCTTGAGAATATCCACACAGGAAGCGAAGGCTTGCTTGCGCGAGACATCGCTATGGTGATAGAGGATCGCCTCCATCATCTGCTCTCCTATGGTGATGACAGGGTTGAGAGAGGTTTGCGGATCTTGAAAGATCATGGCGATCTCATTGCCACGGATCTTCTGTATCTGCTTCTCTGTCTGCTTGACCAGATCCACCCCGTCAAAGCGTATCTCTCCCTCGACGATGCGTCCTGGCTTGTCTATGAGCTTGAGCAGCGAAAATCCTGTGATGGATTTGCCTGCCCCTGACTCACCTACGATACCTAGTATCTCACCTTTTTCAATAGAAAAGGAGATACCATCGACCGCCTTGATGACACCTTTGCGTGTAAAAAAGTGTGTTTTTAGGTTATTTACTTCTAAGAGTGCCATTATCTTTTCAACCTCGGATTCATAATATCTCTCATACGGTCTCCGATGAGATTGATGGAGATGATGAGTATCATCAGTACAATACCAGGGAATACCGATGTCCACCAATACCCACTGAAGAGCACTTGATAGCCATTGGAGATTAGAGAGCCCAATGAGGGCTCAGTGATCGGTACCCCAAGCCCCAAAAAGCTCAGTGTAGCCTCTAGGATGATCGCCACTGCGATACGCACCGTAGCAATGACAATGATGGGTGCCGTGGTGTTTGGCATGATCTCACCAAAGATGATCCCCATCTTGCTCATACCCAGTGCCTTGGCGGATTGGGCGTAGTCCTTCTCTTTCTCAGAGAGCACCACACCTCGTGCCGTGCGTGCATAGTAGACCCAGTTGACGATGGTGATAGCGATAATAATCTTGCCGATCCCCGCACCCCAAAGTGCCATGATAATCAGTGCGATCAAAATCGCAGGAAAAGAGAGCTGGATATCTGCGATTCTCATGATCACAGTATCTACCCAACCGCCATAGTATCCAGAGATCAACCCAAGCGTAAAGCCGATAATCACAGAGAGGATCGTACTCGCAAAGCCCACATAGAGGGAGACCCTCAAACCATACATAATCGCAGAGAAGATATCCCTACCCTGCTCGTCTGTACCCAGAATAAAGGTGCTGTTAGGTGCTTGGAAGCTATTTTCCAAGAACAACTGTGTGAGATCATAGGGGTTCTGAGGCGCAAACAGTGCCGGCATCAGCGCGAAAAGTCCCAAAATAACAAAAATCACCAATCCTACAACAGCCAGTTTGTCCTCAAAATACTCTTGTACTAGCTCATTTTTAAACCACTTCATCATACCCTCACTCTCGGATCTACCAGTGTATACAGTACATCCACCACAAAGTTAATCGCCACAAAGATAAAGGAGATCACCAGTAGATAGGCAACTACGATGGGGCGATCGAGGTTCTGAATAGAGTCAATAATCAGCTTGCCTGTCCCCGGCCATGCAAAGATCGTCTCGGTCACGATGGTAAAAGCCACCAACTGCCCAAACTGAATACCAATGATGGTAA
>JALVVQ010000325.1 GCA_027023325.1 Campylobacteraceae bacterium
ACCAATGGGTTTGATATCGCAAAGCTGGATTTGAAATTTAGAGACAGTGGAGACATTCTTGATGGTACGGTCCAAAGTGGGCAGAAATTTAAATGGCTTGATATGGGAGAAGATGAGGAGATTGTGGCTTACGCCAAATCTAGAATTAAGATATTATAGGGGCAGACCTATGTGTCTGCCCAACTTGTTAGTAGAGTCCGAACTTCCCATCGGCTCTTTTGTACATGACACGCATGGTACCTTCATTGTCGTTGAAGACATGAAACTGCTGTTTGGTGTCTTCACGCAGTAGTGTAATCACTTCATCGAAATCCATTGGCTTGTGGAGTTCTAGATCCATAGGGATGATCTCGGGCTCCCCCTCTTCATTGTTAAGTTGTTCAGAGACTGCTTCAGCTTCGCTTCCCAGTTCCTTGAGACTTGTGTTATTGTGGTCTTTTATTTTGTCTGAATGCCTTCTGAGGCTTTTTTTGACTCTCTCGGCTGCAAGGTCTACAGCAGCATAGACATCTTTGTCTTTTTGGGTGATAACAACGGTATATTTTCCTTTTAGGTTGACCACAAACTCGACGCTGAAGCCTTTCTTGCTGTTTCTCATATCCCCTGATATGACGACGGTAGCAGAGATTATCTCTAGGTTATACTTTTCCAGTCCATCCAGTGCGCTATTAATATAGTCTTTGATCGGTTCTGTGAGTTCGAACTGTCTTCCTGTAATACTTCTATTCATCATTCATCCTTTGTCCTGAGATACCATCGGATTTGTCCCCGAAAAAGGTTCAAGCCCTAATGGTATTTTAATTATAGCAAAAGAAAGGTAACAGAAAATAGCCAAGAGACAACCCCTGAGATCAGAATTTGTGGTATAATGCGAGCAATGAAAAGCAAACTCTCTAGAGCATTTAGTCTCAAAATACATAGGAATAGCAATGCAAAATAAGCTAAGAGGCTATGGTCTCGCAATGTTGTGTGTCCTGCTTCTAGGCAGTGTGGGATGCCAAAAAAGCATCCCTCTGGACGATCTTGTTAAGACCCAAAAAGAAACTATGCCAGCGCAGAAGTCCGCCCAAAAGCTTAATATGAACGAAGCTATCAAGCAGCATAAATTGGTATATGCAGACAATCTCTATCTGGAGTACCGAGGGGAGCATCCAGATTCTAGCAAAATACCTGCGATGATGCTAAAGCTCTCCAAGGCGCATATAAAAGATAAAGAGTACCTCTTGGCACGCTATTATGCGGAGACTTATATCACAGATTATCCTGATGGGAAAAATGTGGATCAGGCATGGTTTCTTCGACTCAAAGCTCTGTTTCTTCGCTTTCGATCACCGGGAAGTGTGGATAGCCTGGGAGAGCAGTTTGAGGAAGAAGCGGTGGCATTTATCTCAGATCCTTTCTATCGAAAATACCATGCCAAAGTGCGTGAGATGCTGAAAGAGGCCAAGAAGATACAGTATCAGCGCAATGAGGCTCTGGCGCTCTATTATGAGAAGCTTGGTAAGCCTAAAGCTGCAGCTTTTTATCGTCAGAAGAACAAGTCTCTTAAAAAGAAGAAATAAATCTATCTCCCCAAATATGCTTCAATAATACTTTCATTATGGAGCATCTCTTTGGAGTTGCCTTCTGAGACAATACTGCCGTTTTCCAAGACATAGGTTCGGTCTGAGTGCTCCAGCGCCAAAAAGGCATTTTGCTCTACGATAAAGACAGTCACGCCCTGATCCCTGAGCTCTATAATAGCAGAGAAGATATCCTCGACAATGATCGGAGCCAATCCCATGCTGGGTTCATCCAGCAGCAGAAGCTTGGGACGGCTCATGAGTGCCCTGCCTACAGCGACCATCTGTTGCTGCCCACCGGAGAGTGTACCTGCATACTGATCTCTCTTTTCTTTCAATATAGGGAATCGTTTATAGACATCTTCCAAATCGGTATGAATTTGGGCATCTTTGCGTGTATAGGCTCCAAGCAGGATATTGTCCTCAACACTGAGGATTGAGAAGAGTCCCCTGCCTTCGGGTACCTGTGCAATACCGCTGATGACCCTTTTGTCGGGTGAAAGGGAGGTGATGTCGGTTCCCTCAAAATGCATGCTTCCGCTTGAGGGATGGCTGAGACCACTGATGGTGCGTAGCAGTGTGGTCTTGCCTGCACCATTGGCACCAATGAGAGAGACGATCTCTCCCTGTTGGATACTGAGTGAGACATCAGAGAGTGCGATAATCTTGTCATAATGGCAGCTCAAGCCAGAGAGGGTTAATATCTCACTCATGCAAAACTCCCGCTGCCAAGATAGGCTTTGATGACTTCTGGGTTTTCCCTGATTTCTTGCGGGGTGCCCTCTGCAAGTTTGCGACCAAAGTTCATGACGGTGATATGGTCTGAGAGTTCCATGACCATACGCATATCATGCTCAATGAGGATGATGGTGACTTCATCTTTGGTCAGGGTGCGTATGAGTGTGGCTACTTCGGCTGTCTCTTTGGGATTGAGTCCAGCGACAGGCTCATCCAGCAGGATAAGCTCGGGTGAGGTAGCCAGTGCACGGATGATTTCCAGCTTTTTGAGGATACCATAAGAGAGGTTTTTGACTTGGGTATGTGCGTGTTCTTGGATGCCGATTAGACCAAGCAGGTGCATGGCTCTTTTGGTATAGCGTGCTTCATCTTCACGAAGTTTTTTGCTACGGAAACAGACCTGAATAAGATTCTTGGTCATATAGCGGTCAAATCCCAGCAGGATATTCTCCAGAGCGGTCATGTTGCCGCAAACTTCCAAGTGCTGAAAGGTACGGCAAACCCCACGATAGACCAGCTGGTCAGTAGCAGTGTTGGTCACATCGGCACCGTCTAGCCACACGGTACCCTCGTCACAGCGGTAGACACCAGTGATCATATTGACAAGCGTGGTCTTTCCTGCACCATTGGGGCCGATAATGGCATGAATGGTGCCTTTTTTGACCCTGAAGCTAAAGTCATCCACGGCAGTCACGCCACCGAAGCGTTTGGTGAGGTGTTCAGCTTTTAGCATGAGGTTTCTCCGTATCAAATCTGTCAAAGAGCGAGATAACGCCTTTGGGCATAAAGATCATCACAAGGATAATAATAGATCCATAGATCAGTGTCTGATACTCTTCAAAGGAGGTTAAAATCTGAGGCAGTGCAGTCAGGATAAAAGCACCAGCCACTGCACCATACAGCCTACCCATGCCTCCCAGCACTACCATGACCACCAGCTCGATAGAGTGGTTAAAGCTGGCTTCCTGCGGAGAGATGAACCCTGAGAAAAAAGCATAGAGACTGCCTGCGAGTGTAGCAATGACCACAGAGATCACAAAGACGATACTTTTGTAGTGTGAGACATCGACACCGACACTGCTGGAAGCCTTTTCTGAGTCATGGATACTTCGCAGTATCCTGCCCAAAGGCGAGTCGATCAGATTTTCTATAAGCCAAAGGATAAAGAGCAGCAGCAGTGCAGCCAGAAGATACCACTGCCAGCTTTGGGAGAGTTCAAACCCAAACAGTGTCAGGCTCTCCACACTCATACCATCAGCCCCGCCTGTCAACTCCTCTTCGCTGTTGAGGATAATCGTGATGATGATACCGATGCCCAGTGTTGCCATCGCCAAATAATGTCCTGAGAGTTTGAGTATAGGTTTGGAGATGACATAGGCAAACAGTGCCATAAATACCAGTGCAGCCCCCATAGAAACCAGAGGAGGCAGTCCGAAATTTCCCACCAATACTGCTGAGATATATCCTCCCAATCCTGCAAATGCACCATGTGCCAAAGAGATCTGACCTGCATAGCCCATCAGTAGATTGAGACCGATGACAATCATGGAGTTGAAGAGCGCTACGATAGCGATTTCATAGTAGAAATCATTGCTCATAAAAAAGGGAATGAGGGTGAGAATGACTGCCAGTACAATCAATGATTTAGAAATGTTTATTGCTTTCATGGGCTAGACTCTCTGTGCTTTGAGGTTGGAGAAGATGCCGCCGGGGCGGACAAAAAGGATCACTAGCATCATCACAAATGCCACGGCATCCTTGTACTCAGAAGAGAGATACCCAGCAACCAAAACTTCCATGATACCGAGTATCAGTCCGCCAAGTACCGCACCAAAAGGATTGCTCAGTCCTCCGATGATCGCAGCGGCGAAGCCTTTGAGCCCCAGCATGATGCCTACCTCATAGTTGGTGGAGGTGATGGGGGTGAGCAGTATGCCGCCTATCGCTGCGATAGAGGCTGAGATAGCAAAGTTGAGCATGAGGATCTGTTTGATATTGATACCCATGAGTTTGGCAGCCTCGACATTGTCCGAGGCTGCGATCATGGCTTTGCCAAGGCGTGTTTTTTTGAAAAAAAGCCACAGTGCAATGACGATTAGAACAGAAACAGCAATAATCAACAGTGATTGGTAACTTAGTATGGCACCATAGATCTCCAGGGCACCTTCACCGACAAAAGAGGGGATTGTATGCAGTTCTTTGTCAAAAACCACTTCAGCCAAGCCGCGTAAAAAGATAGCAAATCCAAGTGTCAGTATGATGAGTGAGACCTGCGAGCTGTCTCTGGAGAGGTCAGTCAGTTTCCACAGTAGGATACCCAGCAATGCAGTCAGCAGGATTGCCAGAGCAAAGGCAGGTACCAGCGGTACACCAGCAGCCAGGATAAAGACCATGCTCATGCCTCCTGCCATCACAAACTCACCTTGGGCAAAGTTGATAATGCCGCTGGAGTTGTAGATGACGGTAAAGCCCATGCCTACCAAGGCATAGACAAATCCGACAGTGATTCCGGAGAGTAAAAAGGCAAAAAGCTCTGTCATGTAGGTTACTTGACGATTACCCAGTCACCACCTTTGATATCTAGAAGCACCATGCCTGACTTGGTATCTAGGCCTAGGTGATCTGTAGGGCTCATAGTGACCACACCGTCTACACCAGCGAAGTTTTGAGTCTTTTCAATCTCGTCTCTGATCTTCTTGGGATCTGCTGATCCGGCTGCTTTGATTGCATTAGTGATCACATACAGCGCATCATAGGCATGTCCACCAAAGCTGGAGACCTGTGAGCCTGTGGCTTTCTCGTACTCATTTTTGTAGGTGAGTGCTGTTTGCTTGACAGGGTGGCTGTCATCGAGTTTGTCGGCTACGACTACAGGAGGGGAGACCAGTCTCACACCTTCGGCAGCAGCACCAGCGATCTCGATATACTTCTTGGAAGCGACACCGTGAGACTGATAGAGAGGCGCAGCCAGCTTGAGTTGTGCGTAGTTTTTGGTGACGATGGCTGGACCTTGTCCGAAGCCTGGGTTGAGTACAGCCTGTACGCCAGCTGTGTTCTTGATCTTGAGTAGCTGTGCAGTCATGTCTGTATCTTTTTTGCCATAGGTCTCATCAGCTACAATCTTGATACCATAGTCTGGTGCTACCTCTTTACACTGCTTTCTCATAGATTTACCAAAGCCACCACTGCCGGAGATGAGGGCGAGGTTGGTGAGCTTGCGCTCTTTAAGATCCTGCATGATACGCTGACACGCCATTCTGTCAGTGGCCACGATCTTGAAAATGTTCTTTTTGACCGGATTGATGATGGCCACGGCACCTGCCATAGAGACGAGGGGTACTCCTGCTTTTTCCATCATAGGGATGATCGCCATCGTCTCTCCACTGGTAGAAGGCCCAATGATCGCGA
>JALVVQ010000326.1 GCA_027023325.1 Campylobacteraceae bacterium
CGAAGCATGGCATTGTTGGTCGTACCGCTCTGAGTAAACTGTGCATGGCGTCCTGTGATGAGTCTAAATTTACCCTCAGGTACCGTAAACTTCCATGCATTATGCCAGGTAGGCATCGCATCGATATTTTTGGTTGCCAAGTGATCATATTTGCAAATGACCTGCTTCTTGTCCCCCATAGTAGAGTAGAAACGCTTACCTTTGGGATAATACTCAGACTCATTGGGGTTTAGCTGCTTGTGGTATTCCTCCATATGGGGATAATAAACCCCTTTCGCCTCCAGCATCTCCCATGCCTCTTTACCATAGACTTTCTCCATGATCTCCTGGTTTGTCTCATGCACAGATTTTTCCCAGGCATCTGCGAGATTCCAGCCATCCTCTTCAAAGACCTTCTCTTCTCCGCGTTGTGCAATCTGATCCTGGAGGTCTTTGTCATGTTTTTTACTGATTTCAAAGAGTGGTTTGGCAAGTTTTTCTGCCAATTCTTTATAGATCACCTCAGGTTCTTTTGTTTCAAAAAGTGGCTTGATCGCTGCCTTGCGTTGTACCACAGCAGGCTCCAGGAGACCATAGGCCTTGAGTGGAGAGGTGCGCTCCAAATAGGAAGCTTCAGGCAATACCACATCCGCATACATCGTGGTGTCGCTTGGCAGGATATCGATCATGACATTGAGATCCATTTTTCTCAGCAGTGCTTCGGTTTTGGCAGCATTAGGCACACCCATCATAGGGTTATGCTTACGCATCAACATCGCACGCACGGGATAGGGGTTTTTTCCTTCCAGTATCATGTTTCTAAACACAATCCATGAACCTGATTTGAGCGTAGGAAATGCAACTCCCTCTGTATCAAACCGCTCTTTGGCTTGGGCATAAATCGGGGCATTGACATACTCAGGTGGTAGCATAATAGGATTGCCATAGATATAGCCGCCTTTTTTGTCTATGTTGCCACTCAGTGCCTGGAAGATAGCCATGGCACGGCGAAGCTGATAGTCATTGGCGCTGAAAATAGAACGACGACCCGGATAGAGCACCGGAGCCTCCGAAGCCATAAACTCCCTGGCTATGGTATAGATATCTTTGGCTTTGATACCGCAGATAGGCTCTGCCCATTCTGGGGTATATTTATGAGAAAGGATATGCTGCTTATACTCCTCATACCCTACGCCATGCTTTTTCATAAATCTCTCATCTTGAAGGCTCTCGCTAAACACCACCCAGGTCATCGCCAGGATATAGGCAAGATCTGTACCGGGATTGACAGGGAGCCACTGATCTGATTTTGCCGCGGTATTGGTAAAGCGAGGATCGATACAAACGGTCTTTTTGATGCCTCTTCTTTTGGTCTGTTTGAACATATCCTGCGTATCAGGCGTGATGATGGCCTCGGCACGGTTGGCACCCAGAATAATGAAGTAATCTGTATGCTCAAAGTCTATCTCTGGATAGATACCCAGTGTGGCGAAAAATCCTCCACCGGCGGTCTCTAGGCAGATACTCACCTCATCCACATAGTTTGGTGTGCCCAGCTTTTGCCCTACCAGTGTCTCAAATCCTTCTTTGGAAAGTCCCTCTCCATTACAGTACCCGATCGTTGAGCGATTGTCCTTCTCCTCATCCAGTATCTGCTTGAGTCCTTTGAATTTATCGGTACCGTTGAGGATGGCCTCATAGGCTTCTTCCCAGCTCACTCTTTTGAATTTGCCTTCACCTCTCTCACCGATTCTGACCATAGGATACTTTAACCGATCAGGATCATAAGTGGTCTGTATGCCAGCATTCCCTCTGGCGCAAAGCATATTTCTTGATTTTGGAAAATAGGGATTGGGATTGAGCTTGGTAATGATACCCTCCTCCACCCGCGCGAATCCAGCACACTTGTTCACGCAGATACCACACAGAAAAGGCACCTCTTCTGCCTTGCCCGTACCAGTTTTTGTCGTGATGGTCGCAGGCATACCGGCAGCAGCTTTATGCTCGCCGTTACCATGACCTGCAGAGAGTAGACTAGTCGCCCCAATAGTACCACCTACGATACTCATCGTAGCCGTACCCTGCAGAAATCTTCGCCTGGAAATTTCAACTTCCATCTATTTGCCTCCTTGTTGTTTTGACCAATAAATTATAGGTATTAAACCGTCATATTATTAGTTTACTTGATACAATAGAGCAATTTTACTTATATTAGATTGATTTCAATCAATTGATAGCTATAATATAAATAATCTAAGATTATGTTGTGTAATATCGGTACGAATGAATATACATTTACCTATATTGAAGTGCTTATTCCATCTCGAGGCTCATAAGGTACATATCCTCCCCATCGATCACTTTGACATCTGAACTTCCACACTGTACACACTGATAAGAAGCCTCATCCACTTCAAACTCTTTTTGGCATACATTGCATTGTAGTTTGATCTTTTGATAATTGATCACAAATTCTGCACTATCACAGAGTGTCCCTTCTTTGAAGGTATCGAAAGCTGTCTGCAGTAAATGGGTCTCCACGCCACTCATGGCGCCAATCTTGGTCACAACTTTTACGATCTTGGTAGCCTCATTCTCGTGGGCAATCTCTTCGCACTGATTGAGCAGTGCTTGGACAATGCTGTATTCATGCATAGTGTTCCTTTGTTGGTGTTGTAGGGGTACAACACCCTACAGATTTTAATCGTTCTGGGGTTTCTCTTGGGCAGACTTTATAGACAAATTCTTGTCGTAATGTATGAAAGTCACTCTGCTCATCCCAAAATTCTGGGTGCATCACTTCAAGCTCTTTCTCCTTGAGTGCTTCTATCTTTTCTCTGTTCTCTTCTAAGTAATCTTGTTTGTCCCAGATGAAATCATCATCATATTTGCTTTTAGCATAGGTATGTAATGCCTCATAGTAATTCTCACTGGCAAAGACTTCATCTACCATACCTAAAGACTTCGCTTTTGTCACAGAAAGTGGTAAACAGTCATCTAAAAGTGCTTGTGCCGCTTCTCTTCCCACGCGTTTAGGGAGTGTGTAGGTATGATATTCACTTCCACTAAGCCCCAAAGTTTTATAGTGAGGGTTCAGCACCACACCTTCACGACCCACCACATAGTCACAAGCAAGCCCCATAAAAACGCCACCTGCTCCTGCATTACGAGCAAAAGAGGCAACTGTCACTACTTCATCTGCATAGAGTATGGCAGAGACTAGGTCATTCATCGCATTAATATTTGCCCAACCATCTTCACCCTGCTTCGCAGAGTCTTCTAGTATATTGAGGTGTATACCATTGGAAAAAAAGTCCATACCACCTATGAGTACCAACACTTCACATTGTGTTTTTAGATACTCCACTGCATACTTGAGTCGTATGCACTGAGCCGTATTCATTGCCCCATTATGAAAGCCAAAACAGAGGTAGGCTACATTGTCCCGTTCCTCCATACTTACTTCATAAAAGGTCTCATAACTTTTATCAAAAATCAGAGGCAAACGTTCTTCTTTGATGCCTTGCAGTTTCTCTTTCAGTACATAAGTAGCAGGAAGTTTAAAGCCTCCTACAACTTTCAAATGTGTTATCCACACTGCACCATCTATGGTACCTAGACAGATAGCCCCATCACGCTTGGCAAGTATCTCTTTAGGGTTGCCTTTAAACTTCTCTTCTTTGTGTACGCCGTAGAGATAGCAAGCAACTCCAAGTATCTCATCTAACACACCAGGCAAAGAGTCAGAGAGGTAGATTTTATCGATGATGGTATGCGTGGTATCACGCTCCCAGTCTATGACTCTTTTAGCTTGAGTAAAATGCTCATGTATAGGGTTAAGCTTTTGAGGTACACTCTTCTCTTTCTCTATGTTTTCAAACAATCCATCTAAAGCATCTAACGAAGCTTTGACTATCTCTTGTCTATAGAGTGATGCTTTGTAAGTGTCTCGTACTCTAAAATGTTGCTCAGCATAGATGTCTCCACCATCATACTCACTATTGGCATGAAGCACCACAAGTCCCCACTCTTTGGTATAACTTTGCAAGGCATATTCCAAGGCATTTGGTCCTCTGTCCCCTCTGGGTCCCGGGTGAAAGATGTATGTTGGGTAATTCTCGTAGATACTTGCAGGCAAATACACTTTAAGAAAGGGACAGAGTATCAACTCTGGCTCGTAAGCTTCTATCTCCTCTAACATTTGACTCTCATCAATAGCAAAACATACACATACTTCATGTCCTTTGTCTTGTAGTCTCGTATAGACTGCTTGGGTTTGGGAGTTGAAGGCGGTGACTAGGAGGAGTAGTTGCATAGACTATTTTGTATTTTTTATCTCAATATCTAAACTAACAAACCCATTATCATTAGTCACAATCAAGTCTGCATCCACTTTTTTAGCACATACATACTGCATAGCATCCTCATAGTCTTTATGCTTAGATTTACTATCAATACATAATTCTAAAGCCATCTCTACATCAAGGGGGTCAATAGAGACCAATGTAAAAATCTCATGTACAAATTGCATTTTTTCTA
Organism: Campylobacteraceae bacterium; assembly: GCA_027023325.1. Taxonomy (GTDB): domain Bacteria; phylum Campylobacterota; class Campylobacteria; order Campylobacterales; family Sulfurovaceae; genus JAAXPZ01. The sequence continues at coordinate 4,519 of JALVVQ010000326.1, forward strand.
GTACCTGTTCGGTATTTAATGTTAAACGATTTGATAAAATATAAAAAAGGTTAGAGAGAGTATCAGTATTTATAAAGAGTTCATTATTTGTCTCTTCAAGATGATAAGCAACATAAGCAAAACTACTCTCATGTAATTTTCTTTCGTTGTCACACATGTCTATAACAATATTTGTATCTACATATATATTATTTTGCACGGTGTACTGCTCTTTCTATACGAATTTGTTTTAAGTCAATGTCACCAATTTTACCAGATAGTGACCCTTTAAGTTTCTCTAAGGCAATAAGCTTTCTTTTTCGCTTCTCTTCTCTAAAATCTTTTTCTATCAATTCTTCTAGGTATTGCGTTTGTGTTTTTTTGTCTCTTTTGGCTTTTTCTTCTAAGTGCTTTGCCGTCTCTTCATTGAAATTAAAATTCTTACGTATCGTCATGACATATCCTTTTATACATATTATCTATACATATCATACCATATACATACAAATTTAGCAAATTCTCGGTAACAACTCACCCGTAGGCAAGTCTAAAAACCGTTTTGTACCCCAAGAGGAGTTTAGTATGACCCTACCTATATGTTGTTGGCTTACAGTAGCGATAACAGCTGATGTTGCATGTGTTTGCTGCAGCACTTCCAAAGCTTTAGCCTCATCTTCTTTGTTTACGCAAAGCACAAATGTCCCCTCATTGGCAAGGTCAACCGCTTCAAATCCAAGCATCTCACAGATTCCTCTTACCTCTTCTTGTACAGGGATACTCTCTTCTGTTACTTCTACACAAACGTCTGAACTTTTTGCCCATTCATTAAGTACAGCACTTACTCCTCCACGGGTAGCATCACGCATCGCTACGATGTTTATGTTTGAGTTCATGAGGGCTTTTACCTGCGGATAGAGTGAGGCACAATCTGTCTGAAGTGAGCTTGCTAACGCTATGCCTTCACGAGCAGCAAAGATAGTTGCTCCATGTGCACCTACATCACGAGAGACTAAGATACTCATGCCCTCCTCTAGTCCTGAGGCGGTGATACCCTGATGCTCTATCTCTCCTATGCCTGTGGTGTTGATGAAGAGTTTATCGACTGCACCTTTGGGTACAACTTTAGTATCTCCACCTACAACGATAGCTCCGATTATCTCCAGTTCTGTCTTCATAGACTTGA
>JALVVQ010000327.1 GCA_027023325.1 Campylobacteraceae bacterium
GTACCTCTCTCTCAACAGAAGACCTACTTCCAAATCGGTAAAAAGTATATCCTCAGAGTGGCACTGGATGAGGAGACGGGACGACTCTATGGCTCACAGAAGATCGGCAGGTGGCTGGAGGAGCCGGTGGGATTGACCCCGAGCCAAAAGGTGGAGGCACTGGTCATCGCCAAGACCCCACTGGGGTATAAGATCATTATAGAGAACCGTTTTGAAGCAATGCTTTATGATAATGAGATCTTTGAGCCGCTGGAGATAGGGGAGAGAAAAGTAGCCTATATCAAAGCGATACGCCCTGATGGCAAAGTAGATTGCTCTTTGCAGCCGATCGGAAAGCAGGCGAAGGTCTCGGCGGGAGAGAAGAAGATACTGGAGGTGCTGCAACAGGCTGGAGGCACTGTATCAGTGACGACCAAAAGTAGTCCCGAGGAGATAGAGAGGTTATTTGGGATGAGTAAAAAGATGTTCAAGGCAGCGGTGAATCCTATGCTTGAGGATGGGAAATTAGAAATGAGAAATGAGAAATCTTTAGTATTTACCTCTGTTTGTTATACTACGCTCTAATCTAACATAAAAAGGAAGAAAATGGATTTGAGCAATCTTTTAAGTATGGGCGCGAATTTGATACAAGGCAATAGCGATGATGCCACAAGTGGCCTGGATGCGAGTGCTATTACGGATGCATTGGGTGGACTGTTCGGTGGCGGCGAAGAAGGCGGATTTGATCTGAGCGCACTCATGGGAAATCTTGTTGGAAGCGAGAATGCGGGTGGATTGATGGAGACGGTCAGTTCGTGGATTGGTGATGGTGAAAATGCTTCTATTGATCCTGATCAGGTAGGGGAGCTACTGGGTGGTGACAAGATCAGTGCCTTTGCTGATAAGCTTGGCATCAGTGTAGACAGTGCCAAGCAAGCTTTGGCAGATGCACTCCCAGAAGTGGTGAATCAGGCGACCCCTGAGGGTGATGGCGGTATGTTGGATGGACTGCTTGCAAGTGTCGGTGGTGCAGAAGGTGCTATGGGCATGGTAGGCAAACTGTTTGGGTAGTGTTTCCTTTCGTCAGGCTCAAGAATCATACTAGATTATGAGTCTGTCGAGAACCTATGATTTCGGAAGCGGAGAGTTTACTCCCACGAAGCGTGTTTTTATACTTTTCACATTGAATATTCACATTTTTAGCGGGAATGAACTCTCCACTTCCGTGTATTTTTGCACAATTGCTGCTGGCATGAAGCTTTTTTTATGACAATCTGACGCATTTTTCCTCTTATTTTCCTCTTTTGGGTACAATCTTTTCCATGTTACACATTTTGATGATTTCTTTTTTGCCATTGTTGCTATTTTCCCAGTCGATAAAGATTGCTTCGTACAATGTCGAAAACCTCTTTGATATGCAGTACTCCGGACTGGAATATGAAGAATATATTCCTCGCAGACACAACTGGACAGAGCCCATACTCAAGAAGAAATTGACGCATATAGCAGAAGTAATCTGTGACCTGGATGCGGATGTGATCGGACTGCAGGAGGTAGAGAATGACCATATTTTGGAAAGGCTTCAGAAGACATTGGAGAGGGTGGGATGCCGATACAGGTACCGTGCCATCACGGATACGAAGCGGACACCGATTCACACAGCTGTGCTTTCGAAAATAGCACTCAAAAAGCGTAGAGATGTCGTCATTTTTCGCAGGGGAAAGCAGCGCAGTATCCTAGAGGTTGATCTTAAAACTGACCCAAAGCTGACACTTTTCGTTAATCACTGGAAATCGAAGTCTGGGCCGGAGAGCAAGCGGATGCCCTATGCCAAGGCCATGATGAGGCGCATCAAACATCTGACGAGTACAGCAGCATATGTCATGATCGGTGATTTCAACAGCAACTATAATGAGTATCAAACCATAGACCCTAGACATAATGATGCAGGAGGCAGGACAGGCATCAATCATGTCCTGAAGACGATTCGAGGCAAAGAGCTGGTGAGACTGCATACCTTAGAAAGGGGATATCATTATAACCTCTGGCTGGAGCTGCCAACCTATGCGCGCTGGAGTCATAACTTTTTCGGCGATAAGGAGGGAATCGATGCGATAATGATCCCACAATCCCTACATGATGGAAAGGGGTGGGAGTATCAAGAAGGGAGTTTTGGAGTCTTTAAGTCCAAGTACCTTTTTGGAAAACGGGGAAGGGTGAAACGCTGGGAGTATAAGCACGGCAGGCATACTGGCAAGGGCTATTCTGACCACCTTCCGATATATGCCACTTTTGGGCTAGGAGAAGGATCTGGCTCGGGTAAAGAAGGGGGATTGTGGGAGAAGGTGCTCTCTCTCTTTTCCTTCAGTACTGCTTCTGTCTCACGGGAAAAACCTGTGCATATGGCAATGCCCAAAAGTGAGATCCAAGTCTCCACTATTGCAAACTTAGCCCTATCCGAGAAAATCACCACTTCTGTCAGGCTGCAAGATATCAAAGTGATCTGGAAGTCCCGTGACAGTGCTATAATCAAGCAGTCCAAGGAAGGAAGAGCCATCCTGCTCTATCGTTGTGCCGGAGCACTGGAGACAGGCAGGCGTTACGATATCGTGGTATATCAGAAAAAACGCTACAAGGGACTGGATGAACTGACTGATATCGCAATAGAACATACACATGGAAATGAGGATATCAGCTCTTATCTGACTCCTTTTACAGATCGTGTAATGCAGCAGAAGCGCTATCTCAATGAGATTGTTTCAAACATTACAGGTATCTATAGAAAAGGAAAGATCGTTATCGAGGGTAGTGTTTATCCGCTCTACTTCAAAAAAGAAATTAAGCGACCGAAAGAGGGACAGAAAATCAGGATAAAAAGAGCGCAAATAGGCTATTATAAAAATCATAATGAATTGGTAGTCTGGAATCAAGATGACTATCAGTTAGGAGAGTAAAATGGAATATTATCTATGGATATTGGCATTTCATGTGATGAGTTTTGTGAGTTGGATGGCGATGCTGTTTTATCAGCCGAGACTTTTTGTCTATCATAGTGAGAATGGAGACAATGAGGGATTTGTCAAAGTAGTACAGAGACAGGAGTATATTCTCAACAAAGCCATCGGTACGCCTGCCATGTGGGCAACCATCCTCTCGGGTTCAACCATGCTTTATCTTAACCCCTCTCTTTTATCGCAGGGCTGGATGATTGCGAAGCTCTCCTTTCTTGCCGTCCTGATTGCCTATCATTTCTCTCTGGAGATGCACCGAAAGAAACTAAAGGAGAATGCACACTACAGGCCAGGTGTTTTTTATCGCTTTTACAATGAAGTGCCGACACTTCTGATGATTGGTATTGTGATATTTGTGGTTATCAAGCCCTTTTAGCTATAATTGTCGCTACTTTAAAGATAAGGATTGACCATGTCACTACCCCCACTTACGATTCCGCAGCTTCCGCTTCCTTTTCCTATACCAGAGATGATCCATCCGGTTTTTGTGCATTTTGCCGTGGCTTTGCCCGTATTGGTGCTGTTGATAGAACTCATCAACCTCTTTAGCAAAAAGCGCGCATTGGGTGTCATGAGTTTCTTTTTTATGCTCTTGATCACGGCAGTGTTTGTAGGTGCCTATCTTACAGGCAGTACAGATGGAAAGGCTGCCAAGGCTTTCTTGAGTCCTGAAGCCAAAGAGGTACTGCTTGGGCACAAGCAGCTGGGTATCTACCTGGTCTACGCCTCTGGATTGCTGATGCTCTTCAAGCTCTTCTCTGTCTTGATTCGTAAAACAGTGATCAAGGTACTTTTCTTTCTGGTTCTGGTCGTCTTTACGGTGGCAGTATTTAACGAGGGCAAAAAAGGCGGCGCACTGGTCTATCAGTATGGTGTCAATGTCAAGTCTGTGCCAGCTATAGGGAAGGTAAGTAAGCCTAAAACTGCGACAGAGAGCAAGAGAGAAGAATCTTCTGAACCCCCCGTAGCTGAAGAGAAAAAGGCTGAAAAGACGCCGGCGCAGGAAGAGAGCAAAAAAACAGAGCCTTCAGCCACACAGGGGAAGCCTAAGGCAGAAATAGTGACTGCCGAAACAGCCATGACTCCAGAATCTACACATGAAGGAAATATGAGCAAATAAAAGGGCTCAAAGGTGTGTTGGCAAACACACCTTACGAATTCTACCTCTGATAATAACCATTGAAGCTACTTCCAAAATCTCCATCAAAATACTCACTATAATACCCTATAGCCATAAAGAGTGCCAAAAAGAAACCTACCAGTAGGGTAATCTTGGTATAGCTATAGGGTCTTTCTCCTGTAATTACACCGCTTTGTCCATTGATGGCATAGTAATAATCTTTCCCCTTGAAGCTAAAGTGGGTTGTCCAAACAGGGAAGAGGCTGTTTTTGAAAGTAGTATTGGCATAGCGGGTCTGCATCTGGTCGATCTGCTGTCTGTCTCCTCCGATATCTCTACGGATATCTCCCCTGATGATGGTATGCATCTTGGCCTGAGCCAGCTCAAATCCGTTGTCCAGTCCGATAGAATACTCTTCTGACTCAAAGCCACTCAGATAGCGCTCATCGAAAGGTTTGGATCTGCTGGTGTCCCAGCTTCCCAATGCCCCCAGTATTTTTCTAGAGAGGGTTTCGCTCGCCTCGATGGTAATGTCATCAAAGACCCTTCCTACTCTACCCTGTGCCGGTGTCCATCTGATGCGTGGCTCTTGAACTTGGACAATCTGCTCTCTGCCATTGACGATGCGCCTTTGTTGTACTGTGACATAGTAGATATCTCCTCTTTGACCTTGGTATGTGGTGGTTGTTGCTGCATCATAGGTCCAGTAGGGGAGATAGTATCCATGGAGCTCCTTGTCTGTATCTACCAGCGCCTTGAGTGCGCTGGGTGCAAACCAGAGTGAGCCTATCCATTGTGCAAAGATTTTTTTGGCCTGTTTCTGTGTGATCTCAAAAGGGAGAATCGCTTCAGGCGTGATGTGATTGACAAAAGTAGTGATCGCAGGTGTGCCGCAGTAGGGACAATTGGTACTGACAGAGTAGGGAGTTAGGGTAAAATCACTCCCGCACTTGGAGCAGGCGACCGTTTTGCTGATCTCCTTAGGGGCATTGTGCTCCAGTTCTGTCAGTGCGCTACGGAGATCAAACTCCTGTACAGTATTGTCTTTGGGGCGTATCTCTGTCATGCTGTTGCAAAAGGAACAACTTAGCTTGCCTGTAGTAGGACTAAAACGAAGAGGTGCCCCACAGTTGGGGCAAGTGAAGCTGATGGGAGTAAATCGTATCATGCCTGATGATCAAGTGGAGGAGGAAGGTGTGTAAAGAGTTCAGAAAAGACATCCCCTGCTTTTTTCCATCCCTCGAAATCCTCTCTCCAGACAAAGGTTTCTCTAGTGAGCGTACCCTCATTTACCAGTGTCATGAGCGTGGTTTTGGTATAGGGACCGCTTGCTTTGCCACCCAGAGAGACATAGATATTCTCCTTGGAGGGTGGTGGAGGAGGGGTCTCTAATGTCTGAGATGGATGCTTCATCGCTTCTGCCATCTGCTGTCCCATTGCCAGTCCGGCACCCATGCCGACCATATCACCCATAGAACCATTGGCATTACCCATAGCATTACCTGTCTCATATTTGAG
>JALVVQ010000328.1 GCA_027023325.1 Campylobacteraceae bacterium
AAAAGAATAGAGGTGCCCTAGATTGTTTGGATGAGAGAGGTGTATTCAATCTATGGCATGGCTGAGTATCCGAGGGAAGGCTATTACTTCCCACTGACTCTCTGGCATTCAGATACAAAATGCTTCGCATGCTCTACGGGTACATCTGGCAGGATGCCATGGCCGAGGTTGAAGATGTGGCGTTTGCCACCCATGATCTCCTGGATGCCTTCTACACAGGAGGTAGTAGCCTCTTTGGAGTAGAGGCGGCAGGGCTCCATGTTGCCTTGGAGGACATAACGGTCTCCGAGCTTCTCTTTGGCGAGTGCCATGGGGGTACCCCAGTCTACACCAAAGACATCGAAGTTGCCATAGACCTGGTCTAGGAAGGCTGGTACGCCTTTGGGGAACATAATGATAGGGATATGGGGATACTTGGACTTGAGATAGTCGGCAATCTCTACCATGTATTTCCAGCTAAACTCATCATACATACTTGGCTCGATCGCTGCTGCCCATGAGTCAAAGATCTGTACGACATCGATACCTGCTTCGATCTGCTTTTCCATATAGTATTTGACCACTTCGGTGACTTTGGCGAGTATCTTGTGGAGCAGGGTAGGGTTGGCGTACATCATCTTCTTGCAGATATTGTAGGTCTTGGTGCCTTGGCCTTCGATCATATAGGTCGCCAGTGTCCATGGTGCACCGGTAAAGCCGATGAGTGCCTTGTCATCTGCCAGCTGCTCTCGGATGAGCTTGATCGTGTCATACACATAGGTGAGCTTGTCAGCCGCCTCTTCACCACCGATAAGTCTGTCTATATCTGCTTCTGTCTCGATGGGATCGGAAAACTTGGGGCCTTCACCCTTGACAAAGCTCAGATCCATGCCCATCTCATCAGGAATCACAAGGATATCAGAGAAGAGAATTGCCGCATCGACGCCGACGATATCAACAGGCTGGAGGGTAACCTCACAGGCTTTCTCTGGGTTGTGGCAGAGATTGAGGAAGTCACCTGCCTCGGCACGCACCGCCATATACTCAGGCAGGTAGCGACCCGCCTGTCTCATCATCCATACAGGCGTGTATGGGGTCTCTTTGCCTAGACAGGCATCTACGAAGATTTTAGAAGACATTAATGATTACCACCTTTGTGCATGAAATAAAGCCCGAGAGAGAGTGCAAGGATTGAGCCAGAGAATTCGAGCATCTCAAGGGCACCACTATAGTCAGTATGAAGAACGCGCTTAAAGAAGCTGACGATAAGCACCATAAGGATGACCTTGGCTAGCTTGTCTTTAAGTTCATCAAGAGAGTGAATCTCAAGAATCTTGGAAGCAGTGCTTTTCTTGGCAATATCAATTTGGGAGATGAAAAGCTCATAGAGTCCGAAACCAAAAATAAACATCACAATTGCCATCAAGTAGAGGTCAATTGCACCAATGAGGTCACTGACGAGGGCAGCATGAAAATCGGCTACATGATGCTCACCAAAGTAGTAAGTAAAAACCGAGCTGGCAACATGCCAGATGTCGACACTCGCAACTACAAAGAGGGCTATGCCTCCAATCATACTAAAGACTACTGCCAAAAGAACGAAGAAGCGAGTGTTCCACAAAAGTCCCTCAAAGAGCTTTTCATACCAAGGCTGAAAAGCAGCATCCATAGCCTGATGCTGCTCGGGTGTATGGGTTTCATGCATTATTATATCCTTTCCATTTCGATCCACTTCTGTGCGATGCGGATCGAGTTGGTCGCTGCACCCACTCGGAGCTGGTCTGCGACCACCCAGATATGCAGAATATTGTCTGCGTAAATATCTTTGCGGATGCGCCCGACGAAAGTGGTATCAGTATCAGTGGCTACCGTAGGCATAGGATACATACCATGCTCCAAATCATCGATGACCTCGAGGTTTTCAAACTCGCTCAGTGCTAGTCTGACCTTCTCTACATCGACATTTACACCCTCATCAAAAGTGATAGTGATCGCTTCGGAGTGGCTGCGCATGACAGGTACGCGTACACAGGTAGCAGAGACGGCGAAGTTGGAGTGCATGATCTTGTTGGTCTCGTTGACCATCTTCATCTCTTCTTTGGTGTAGCTGTTCTCCTGTGGGACATCGATCTGTGGGATGACATTGAGGGCGATCTGGTGCATAAAGGCTTTGTGCTCGCTCTCGCTTAGCTTGAAAGCAAAAAAGTCCTGCATCTGCTTTGCTAGTTCCTCGGCACCTGCTTTGCCAGCACCACTGACGGCTTGATAGGTGCTCACATCGACACGCTTGATGCCATACATATCATGGATAGGCTTGAGTGCCTGTACCATCTGAATAGTAGAGCAGTTGGGGTTGGCGATGATGCCTGTGTCTCTCCATGCTGCGATATCCTCAGGGTTGACCTCGGGTACGACGAGTGGTACATCAGCATCCATACGGAAGTGAGAAGTGTTGTCGATCACGACAGCCCCTGCATCTACCGCATACTTGGCGTACTGTTCTGAGATGTTTCCACCAGCGGAGAAAAAGGCGATATCAATATCTCTACCCTCAAAGACTGTCTCGGTCAACTCTTCGATTTTGTAGGTTTTTCCCTGGCACTCTATCTCTTTGCCTGCACTGTTGGCAGATGCCAATGGTAACAGCTCAGCAATAGGGAAATCCAGCTCTCCCAACACATGAAACAACTCTTCTCCGACAGCACCGGAGGCACCGACGACAGCTACATTATACTTTCTACTCATTCGTTTCTATTCCTATTCTAAATTTAAATTATTTTCATTCTCGTCAATGAGCACATCTGGCTCCTCGGTCTCCTCTTTGGGACACTTTGCGATACTGACGACCTTGTCTTTTGCTTCGACATTGACTGTTTTGACCCCGGAGGTATTTCTGCCCGCTTTCCGGATAGACTGCATATCCACACGAATCATCTTGCCGATACTGGTCAGGCACATGAGGTCTTTGTCATCTTCGACAAAGACCACGCCGACGACATTGCCGGTCTTAGGTGTCAGCTTCATCGCGATCACCCCTTTGCCAGCTCTACTTTGTTCGCGGTATTCACCGACAACAGTACGCTTGCTCAAGCCCTTTTCGCTGACGATCAGTATCTCGTCTTCTTCGCTCTCGATTACGGCGGAGCCAGTGACGAAGTCTCCCTCAAGTTTGAACTTGATCGCAGTCACCCCTCTAGAGACCCTGCCGATCTCTCTGGCATCTGAAACCTTGAAGCGGATACACTGACCCATCTTGGTCGCGACAAAGAGCCACTGTGCTTCTGGCTTGACGATGCGTGCTTCGACAATCTCATCATCCTCATCGAGGTTGATGGCTCTGACACCATTGCTTCGGATGTTGGAGTACTCTTTGAGATTGGTGCGTTTCACGATACCATTCTTGGTGAAGAAGACCAGACCTTTGTCTTCATCAAAGTCTGTCGTTGGAATGATTGACATGATCTTCTCGTCCTGCTGGAGATTGATTAGGTTGACGACTGCTTTGCCTTTGGCTGCCCGTGATCCCTCGGGGATACGGTAGACCTTGAGCCAGTAGAGGTGTCCTCTGTCAGTGACAAACATCAGTGTGTCATGTGTATGGGAGATGAAGAAACGCTCAATGAAATCGTCTTCATAGGTGGTGACAGCAGTTTTGCCTTTGCCGCCTCTACGCTGCTTCTCATACTGTTTGACAGCCACACGCTTGATATAGCCTCTGTGCGTAATGGTCACTACCATGGGCTCGTTAGGGATCAGGTCTTCGATATCGATATCATCATAGTCATCCACGATTTCTGTGCGACGGTCCTGAGAGAACATCTCTTTGGTCTCGACCAGCTCATCACGGATGATGGCAATGATCTTTTTCTCTGATTTGAGTATGCCTTCTAGGTAGGCAATGGTTTTGAGTAGCTCTGCCAATTCGTTCTCGATCTTTTCGATCTCTAGTCCGGTCAGGCGACGCAGTCTCATCTCCAAAATTGCTTTGGCTTGGATCTCAGAGAGGCTAAATCTGGTCATGAGATTTCCTCTTGCGTCCTCATCATCACTGCTGGCACGGATGATTTTGATCACTTCATCGATATTGTCTACCGCGATCTTGAGACCTTCGAGGATATGGGCTCTGGCTCTGGCTTTTTCGAGGTCAAAAATCGTTCTACGGATGATCACTGTCTTTCTGTGATTGAGGAAAAGCTCCATCAGCTCCATGAGATTGAAGACTTTGGGCTCTTTGTTCACGATTGCCAACATGATGATACCAAAGGTGGTCTGCATCTGTGTTGATTTGAACAGGTTGTTCAGTACGATCTCACTCATGGCATCACGCTTGAGCTCGATGACCACACGGATACCTTCACGGTCGGACTCATCACGGATCTCAGAGATACCTTCTACCTGCTTGTCTCGCACGAGTTGCGCGATATTTTCTATCAGGCGTGATTTGTTGACTTGGAAAGGAAGCTCGTCGATGACGATGACCTCTCGACTGCCTTTTTGTTCGATATGGGTTTTGGCACGCACTTTGATGCGCCCGCGCCCTGTGGTGTAGGCATCGGTGATCCCTTTGCGTCCAAAGATGATACCACCCGTAGGGAAATCAGGGCCTTTGACAGCACCCATGAGGTCTTCTATGGTGGCATTGTCGTCATCAATACGGATCAGTAGGGCATCGATCAACTCATCCATCCTGTGAGGAGGGATATTGGTCGCCATACCGACAGCGATACCACTGGAGCCATTGAGCAGCAGGTTGGGGATGCGGCTGGGGAGCACATCTGGCTCGCTTAGGCTGTCGTCATAGTTGGGTACATAGTCTACGGTGTCTTTCTCTAGATCCCGCAAGAGCTCTTCTGCGATCTTGGTCATACGCGCTTCGGTATATCGCATCGCCGCCGCATTGTCACCATCTACAGAACCAAAGTTTCCTTGACCATCTACAAGTGGGGCACGCATAGAGAAGTCCTGTGCCATACGCACGAGGGCATCATAGACTGAGTTGTCACCATGGGGGTGATACTTACCGATGACATCACCGACGATACGGGCAGACTTTTTATAGGCTGCCCGATGAGAGAGATGCAAATCACTCATCGCATAGAGTATCCGTCTGTGTACCGGCTTGAGTCCATCTCTGGCATCAGGCAGTGCCCGTCCGATAATGACGCTCATCGAATAGTCCAGATAGCTTGCTCTGATACTGTCCTCGATCAGCACCTCACTTACATTGTCATTGTTCTCAAATAGATCGCTCATGTCGCTCCTTGAAATATTGATTTGTACACACAGGGCATAGAAACCAAAAAATAAGGAGGATTATATCCAAACTCATCTAAAAAATGCCTATTAGGCAGCCATTCAGCCATGTAAGAAATTTGATTTACGGGGGAGATTTGATGCGCCCAGGGGAGACCTGTGCGCCATGTGGGCTGACGGCTAGGTATGTTTTGTGCCAATCAGCCGCTTGACTGCTTCTGAGCAAAGTGTCAGACCAAAAGCACCAGTGACCCCTGCAAAAGAACCTTTCTCTTTACACTTTGCTTGCTCAGGAGAAAACACGACAGTAAAGTTCCTATCGAACTTCGCCTTTTTGAGCTCATTGCGTATCTTTCGCCCCAAGGCATCTCCGTGGCTTTTCC
>JALVVQ010000329.1 GCA_027023325.1 Campylobacteraceae bacterium
CAGAAAGGTCGACCCAAAGCTAGAACGGGTCGCCCGCACGCTCGGCGCCAGCCAGATGCAGACCTTCTGGTCGGTTTCCCTACCCAATGCCAGAGGAGATATCATCAACGGCGCCCTGATGATGTGGAGCAGGGCACTGGGAGAGTTCGGCGCGGTGGTCATCATCGCCTACCACCCCATGGTCGCCCCCGTACTCATCTACGACCGCTTCAACAACTATGGACTGAGCTACTCTGCTCCTGTGGCTGCGGCGATGATATTGGTTTCTGTGTTGTTGTTTCTTGTGGTGAGGGGGGTTAATAATCGGGTGGGGTAGAGTCGGTGGCGCATATTACCAGCATATAGACACCTTGCTCTATGAAGGCATAGGGGTTTACAGTTGAGTGTTTCAGTGTATTGAACCGGTCACATTTTGTGACCAGTTCTTTTTTCGTTTTCGTCGAGTTGAAACATAAAGTCATCAGGGAATCGCTTCATGTTTCTTTTTACGGCTCAACTTCTTTCCAAGAGCCGAGGTTGCAGACTCCAGTGTATTCAAAGTCAATGAGCTACGATGAAGATTTGTCTGTCTTTTTAAAGTACTTTGTCATTTGTAGCCTACTAACACTATTTTTCGCGAGAGCTTTGACTACTGAATGAATCTCGTATATGTAAAAACTCATCCAAATATTCAAAAAACAGATCAATGAGTTTTGGATCAAAATGTTTTCCTCTCTCTTCTTTTAAAAAAGCAAAAATCTTTTGATCACTCCAAGCATTTTTGTAGTGTCTGTCACTGCCCAAAGCATCGAATACATCTGCAAGAGCTGTAATACGACCGTATATATGAATCTCTTCACCTTTGAGTCCTTTTGGATAACCATTTCCGTCATATTTTTCATGATGCTGATGTGCAATAATAGCAGCCGCTTTGAGGAGCGGCTTCTGGGAATCTTTAAATAACCCATATCCTATGTCTGTATGGGTTTGCATGACTTCCCATTCTTGCTTAGTAAGCTTGCCAGATTTTTTTAATATCTCATCAGGTATCCCGACTTTTCCGATATCGTGCATCGGTGATGCTATAGTGAGGTATTTGATCTCTTTTTCTTTGAGCCCATATATTTTTGCCAAAAGCTCTGAGTAGAGTGCAACTCTTTTTACATGAAGGGCAGTTGTCTGACTCCTTCTTTCACCAATTTCTCCCATCCTGAATATTAGCTCTTCTTGCGTGTGCTCTAGCTCTTCCTGGAATGCTATGATATCTGTAATGTTATTTCTAATTGCAATAAACTCTTCAATCTCACCTTTATGGTTAAGAATAGGACTGATGATAGCTTCTACGATATAAAAATCACCATTCTTTTTTCTGTTTTTCACAATGCCGGTCCACGGTTTTTTTGCTAGGATGGTATTCCACATGTCTCTAAAGGCTGATTTTGGCATATCTGGATGGCGAATGATGTTGTGGGCTTTACCTGTAAGATCTTTTCTTTTGTAGCCAGAAATGGTACAAAATTTATCGTTGGCATAGGTAATCCTCCCTTTTTTGTCTGTTTTGGATACGATACTGCTTCTGTCTACAGCATTTTTGTATTGTTGCAATAATGCAATATTTCGCAAAATATCATTTTTCAGTTTGTGCCCAAGCCAAGAAGCAAGGAGAAACATCAGTAGAAAAAAAGTAGTTTGCCAAATAATTTGTAATTTTGTGGCAGCTACTTTATGTTTAATATAAGCATTAACCTCCCCAGTAAGAGATTTTTCTATATCTGCTACTTGAATGATAATGCCTGTAGCTGCATCAAACCATTTTCGAGGATCTTCTTTTTGGTTCCCAAGCTGGAGTGAAGCATATTTTTCGACGGTATTTTCAATATATTTATACTCTGCGCTTGTTGTTATTTTGTGAAGAGCATTAAGGTACTTATGTGAGCCTATTGCGTCAAGCCTCTCTCTCGAGGAGTCACATACTCCCTTGGAGTGAAAAACAGTGTATAGAAGATTTTTGTCCAAAGTGTTTCTGTTTGAGAACACCCCATTAAAAGAACCTCTTATTCGTCCAAGTGCCTCTTGTAAAAAAGAAAGATTTAGATAAATCTTTGATTGTCTTAAAAGGTAGGCATCATTTAGACTCATACCTATTTTAAAATAATATTTTTGCATTTCTTTAATGGCGTCAGTATAAAATGAAAATGCCTGCATTGTAGAGATACTTAAAGTATCTATCTTTTGTCTTATGTCGAAAAGTTTTGCTGCATTGTAGTGGAGTTTTTTATAATCGTTGTCTACTCTTTTTCTTGTTTGCCTGAGCTCTAAGGAGAATTTATTGCCTTTGCTCCCAAGAAAACCACTGCTCAAACCTCTCTCTTGTTGAAAATCCATTATGAGCTGCGAAATATTTTTTGTTTTGTAGGTATTTGTTTGCAGGATTTTTAGTTCTTCAAGTTGCTCTTTGGATTTAGATACCAAAATCAAAAAACCTACGCCGATAATAAAAATTGGGATAAAAGTCAGAATTTTTAATTTTGTTATTGGATTGTCTGATTTGATAACATGCTCCATTGCTATATACTTTATAAAAATGCCGTATTATGCCGTTTTTCGCATTAATTATGCCATAATCCGTAAACCAAAATCCGTAAATAGCCAAGCCCATCAACCCATTGTATCTCTGCATTCTCTTCTTTACTTTGTTTCTCTATAGCTGGACAGCTTTCTTCCAGCCATGTCTGTACTGCTTTATCACTTCTTTCATAGGCTCTCTTTATAGGAACCGGTGAGGTAAACTCCCACCGTTGCAAGTATTCACCTACTGTAGAGATAGGTATATCTATATCGTAATCATGTATAATAAGTTTCTTTACTGACTCTCTTGTCCATAACATGTATTTGAACTTCAACTGTTGGGGTTGTAGTGTCTATGAGTCGTAATATAGGTGCGATTCTTGTTGGGGGTGTTAAGGTTTTTTTAGCTCCATCTTTTCTGCCTCGTTTTTGAATCTTGATAGCATCTATTTCACCTTTTTATATTTTGTATACCATGTAGATACTGTGGTATGATGTACATCTAGAATTACTCCTATCTTTTGATAACTCATCCCTCTTTTTCTCATCACTATGCCACATTCTCTTAACTCTTGTTATGCCGGTATTGTTAATTTTCTTGCATCTCTTTTTGTACCATATTATAACATTTTTATACATAAATATTTGACTGTTTAGTTAGTGGTTTAATAGCAGACTTTAAGTATGAAATAATCGCATCGCATCCTTTTCTTGAGCTCAATGGAAGAATAGCGAGAATGTTTTTTGATTTGATAACTTTTTATAGAGGTTGCGAATTTGTAGATGTAACCCCCCATTTACCAACTTTTAGATAAAATCCCCTATATTACGCCATATAGGATGATGCATATGACACAACCACTACTTATCGAGATCGGTGTAGAGGAGCTCCCCGCTGTACCGCTACTCAAAATCATAAAAAATATCGAACAATCATGGAAAAAGATTCTAGCAGCCTATAGACTGGAGAGTGATTTTGAATTTCTTTATACCCCTAGGCGACTGGTTATCCGTGCTGAGGCGATGCCAGTCAAGCAGACAGACAGTGTCATAGAGCTGATGGGTCCTCCGGTGCAAGCAGCGGTCAGAGATGGAGAAGTGACGCAGGCAGGGCAAGGGTTTGCCAAGAAGTGTGGTGTGGCATTTGAAGATCTGGGTTGTGTGGACAACAATGGCAGAGAGGTACTCTACTACAAAAAAGAGGAGCAGGGCGCCGCTACTGCTGATCTGCTACAGGCGATGCTGGAGGAGTGGATGGGCTCGATGGCGTTTGGCAAGATGATGCGCTGGGGGAGTCGTAGCGATGAGTTTATCCGTCCGATCCGTTGGTTACAGGTGAGATTGGGTGAGGATTCTGTGGATGTGACGCTCTTCGGTGTGAAGTCTGGCACGACGACACAAGTCCATAGAATGGTCAACTACGAGGCAGTAGAGGTATCTAATATTAATTCATATGAAACTCTATTGACTGAAGGTGCGGTGATGCTCAAACCCTCCGATAGAGAGGCGAAGATACTGACCGAGTTTGATGCCCTCGAAGCAGCACATGGGATCACAATCGAACGAGACAGCGCCTTGCTGGCAGAGGTCGTGGCGATCACTGAGAACCCCAAGGCATTGGTCGGGACTTTTGACGCGCTCTTCTTGGAGCTTCCTCCAGAGGTGATTATCACCTCTATGAAAGAGCATCAGCGCTATTTCCCTGTCTTTGAGCATGGCAAGATCGCCAATAAATTTGTGGTGGTTTCCAATGCCTATACCGAGAATTACTCGAAAGTCGTAGCAGGGAACGAGCGCGTACTGAGACCTCGCCTTGCGGATGGACTTTTCTTCTATAGAAATGATTTGAAAAATGGACTCAGTACCGACGGACTTGAAAAGGTACAATTTATCGATGGGCTTGGCACGCTGGCAGATAAAATTGCAAGAGAGAAGAATATAGCTCTGAGACTACTGGGGCTCTACATGGAAAAAGTAGAAGCCCAGACAGGCAAAGACAATGCAGCACTCGAAAAGCTCATGGATAGAGCTGTCACGCTTGCCAAGGCAGACCTCATGAGTGAGATGGTCTATGAGTTTACCGAGCTTCAGGGACTCATGGGCTACTACTATGCCAAAGCGCTGGGCGAAGACCCATTGGTATACAATGCTATCAAAGAGCAGTATATGCCAGTAGGTGAGGGTGCGGAGCTACCTAGCTCTGTATTCTCCGCTATCGTGGCGATGTCTGCCAAGCTGGATACGCTCATGGGGCTCTTCTCAGTAGGCAAGATACCTACAGGCTCCAAAGACCCGTTTGCCTTGCGCCGTGCGGTCAATGGTATCGTACGGATCGTGACAGCGTATGACTTGGCATTTGATATGGATGAGGTGGTGGCGCTTCTGGGAGGTGCCTATGATGATTTCGATACTGCGTTGCTGACTGACTTCATCATCGAGCGTATCAACAAATCACTCGATGCCAACCCCTCAGTGATAGCCTCCGTACTCGCCTCAGGCGAACGAGATATCAACGAAATAGCCAAGAAAGTAGCAGCCCTCAACGACATCGTCTCCTCCACTACCTTTAAAGAGCAGTTCTCTACCTTCAAGCGTGTGGCCAATATCTCCAAAGATGTGGATTTGGATGCCGATTTGAGTGTAGATACCAGACTTTTTGTCGAGGATGCAGAGGTCGCCCTCTACAGTGCCTACGAGAAAGTGATCACTCAAGACTACGCAGACTACAAGACACAGCTAGAAGCACTCTTCGGGATCAAGCCTGAGCTGGATGCGTATTTTGACAATGTGATGGTAAATGTGGATGATGCGGTGTTGAAGCGTAACCGTTTGCATACGATTGGGTCTGTGTATAAGAGTTTTAGGGGGATTGCGGATATTAAGGAGATTTCGGTTTAGGGGAAGATAAGGAGGACTAGATGCTTGTTAATTATCCACTAATTTCGATTTTGTTTATCTTTATAGGACTCTACTATATATCTATTAAAAAAGTAGTCAGAAGTAAAATTTTTACAAAAAGAAAAAAATATATTTTAATAAGTGTTGTGATATTAATAC
>JALVVQ010000330.1 GCA_027023325.1 Campylobacteraceae bacterium
CGTAGGGGGCGATTGCCATCGCACCATTTCACGCACAAATAACCGAAACATTTATAATTTTCTTTTGGTATCGTATTGCAGTCTTTGGAAGCTTCCATGCGATTTGGGTTTGGATGCTTCTTTTGTATGTTTGGTGCGATGGCAATCGCCCCTTACGCAAAGAATCATGTACCAATCATTAGGGTGCATCACCCGTAAATCTTCTCCAAGTCCTCCATCCTTTTGCCCATATTGAGCAGTACCATATCTGCCAGTGTCAGTGCCATCATCGCTTCACATACGACTGCGCCTCGGATAGCGACACAGGGGTCGTGGCGGCCTTTGAGGGCGAGGGTGGTGGGGTTGCCCTCTTTGTCTATGGTTTCTTGCTCTTGGAAGATACTGGGCGTGGGCTTGAAGTGGGTCTTGACGATCACGGTATCGCCATTGCTGATGCCACCCAAGATACCACCGGAGTGGTTGGAAGCGAAGCCCTCTGGGGTGAGTGGGTCATTGTTTTGGCTGCCCTTGAGGTGGGTGCTGGCGATGCCGTCTCCAATCTCTACGGCTTTGGCGGCGTTGATGCCCATCATCGCCTCGGCCAGTATGGCATCGAGCTTGTAGTAGAGAGGCTCTCCCAGTCCTATAGGCACACCTGTGGCAGTGGTGAGTACCACGCCACCTACAGAGTCATGATGCTCTTTGGCGGTGAGAATGGCTTGTTCTTGTGTCGCTTCTGCTTTGGGGTCGAGGGCGTAGAGCTTGGAGCCTTTGGCATGGTCAAAATCGATCGTCTCCCCAGCGATACCGTCTACTTCACACAGTCCACTCTGGATAGTGATACCGACCTGGGAGAGCATCAGCTTGGCGATGGCGCCTCCTGCGACTCTGGCAGCCGTTTCTCTGGCAGAGCTTCGCCCGCCACCACGGTAGTCTCTGATGCCATACTTCTGCCAGTAGGTGAAGTCGGCATGCCCGGGGCGAAAGAGATCCTTGATATTGTCGTAATCTTTGGATTTTTGGTTGGTATTGAAGATCACCATGGCGATCGGTGTACCGGTACTGAGTCCCTCGAAGACACCAGAGAGTATCTCTACTTCGTCTGCTTCTTTTCTGCCTGTCTCTAGTTTGGATTTTCCTGG
Organism: Campylobacteraceae bacterium; assembly: GCA_027023325.1. Lineage (GTDB taxonomy): Bacteria > Campylobacterota > Campylobacteria > Campylobacterales > Sulfurovaceae > JAAXPZ01. Next base: position 1,122 of record JALVVQ010000330.1, read on the forward strand.
TTTTCTGCGGTCAAGCTCCCCTTGGATAAAGCCCTCATCTATCTCCAGCCCGGCAGGTACGCCGTCGAGGATACAGCCTAGCGCTTTGCCGTGGGATTCGCCAAATGTCGTCAGTGTCAGTTTCTTTCCAAAGCTGTTCATGTGGACTCCTGCAATCTTTTGAGTGCTATTTTGGCTGCCTTCTGCTGCGCCTCTTTCTTGCTTTTTCCTTTGGCTTTGGCGATGGGGTCGCCGTTGAGTGAGACCTCGATCTCAAACTCTTTTTTATGGTCAGGGCCGCTGGAGCCCAACATGGTATAGAGTGGTGTGACACCGTGGGTGGCCTGTGTCAGCTCCTGCAGGGCGGTTTTGTAGTCCTGTGAGAGGCTGCTGAGGTCGATCTTGGGGTAGGTCTCCTCTAGCAAGGCGATGGTGATTTCCTGACATTTGCCAAGTCCTGCCTCGAGATAGGTTGCCCCGATGACTGCTTCAAAGGCGTTAGAGAGTAGAGAGGATTTATTGCGTCCTTCATTGCTCTCCTCAGCAGGAGAGAGATAGATGTGTGCGCCAAGATCCAGTTTGCGTGCCAGTTTGGTAAAGCCGCTTTCATTGACCAGCGAAGCCCTGATTTTGGAGAGTACACCCTCGGCTTCATGGGGAAATTTCAAATAGAGAAACTCTCCCACAATGAGGTCTAGCACCGCATCTCCGAGAAACTCAAGCCGCTCATTATTGTAAGGCTTCTTATGACTCTTGTGTGTCAAAGCCTCAATAATCAACTGCTTGTCTTTAAAGGTGTATCCCAGCCGTTTTTCCAGTATTTCGTAGTGATTCATTGCATTTGCTCCTTGATTGCTTCTGCTGCTTCTCGTGCCAGTGTATCGCAGCGTTCATTTTCTGGATGTCCATTGTGTCCTCTGACCCAGGTGCCTTTGACCTGATGGGGGGCTGCCGCTTCGAGGTAGGCTCTCCAGAGGTCAGGGTTTTTGACCTTTTTGAAGTCCTTTTTGACCCAGCTGGCAAGCCACTCATTGATCGCCTTGGTCACATAGGAGCTGTCTGAGACGACCTCTACAGTGCAGGGCTCTTTGAGGAGCTTGAGTCCTTCGATCACCCCACGAAGCTCCATGCGGTTGTTGGTGGTATGGGGCTCTGCACCGCTGTACTCTTTGCGTGTGCCCTGATATTCGAGGATACCGCCATAGCCTCCGGGCCCCGGATTGCCCAGGCTGGATCCATCAGAATAGAGTGTGATCTGTTTCTTCATCTTTGGCTATTTGCTCCTCTAATTGGGCTGAGTTGATCGCAAGACAGTGGGGGCAGCGCTTGAAAGCAAAGGGAAAACTCTGCTTGCATACCTTGCAGAGATAAGAGAAGCTAAGGTTGCCTCTGGGCTCTCCTGCATACCGTGCTGCGACCAAGATATCTATACTTGCCATGCCGCTGCTCTGCTCGAGCAGGGCAGCATCGACCACATCGATGTCTCTGCGTGCGGTATAGATCTTGGTCAGACCATTGTCGCTGTGGATTATATCAAAATCCAGTTGGGAAGGGGGTAAATACCAGAGCAGATCCAAACTCTCCCTGAGCCGCTCTTTCTGGAGGTGCTGCCATCCAATCTTGTCAGAGAGATGAAAGAGTGCAGCAATCGTCAGGCGGTAGAGCTGGGGCTGTGTCTGGTGTATGCTCAGTAGCGCAGCAGTCTTCTCCGCTATGGAGAGTGTCTCATCTTTCTGTAGCTGTTCAAACTCCCAAAAAGCCTTGAGCATACCCGTCTCTTCTCCCAGCGCCTCCAGTGGCCCCAGTGTCTCTATGGCCTTGTCATAGTCTTGCATCAGCTCATAGATGGCACCCAGCCGATAGAGGACAGGGATGTTTCTGGGCTGCTTGGAGAGTATCTGAAGCGAGATACTTTCTGCCCGTTCCAAAAACCCTGCCCGGAGATAGATTTTGCCAAGCTGCTCCAGCAGATCATCACTCTCGTCCTGTCGGATGAGGTAGAGGTAGATACTGATGCTCTTGTGGTACTCACCGCTGGTCTCAAAGGCTTTTGCCAGCAAGAGGAGTGGCTTGCTCATGCTCTCATCGAAAGGGATGTCAGCACCTTCCAATACACACTGGTTGCTATCAAATCGTTCGAGAAATTCCATCAGCTGGCTTTTGCGTCGCTGTTGCATATAGCGACTCCACCCATAGGTCACCAGTACGACTGCCAGAAGCACCAGGATCGTCAACAGGACATTAAAAAAAAGGCTGTCATAACCGGGCAGAAAAGTGTCCAAAATCTCTCTTTTTTTGAGCGATTATAACATATTCGCTATAATGCGACTATGATAGAACAATCCTCAATCGAATCACTCAAAAGTAGCATCGATATCGTCGATGTAATCGGTACCTATATTGAGCTTAGAAAAGCAGGCGCCAATTATAAGGCAAACTGTCCGTTTCATGGTGAAAAAACACCCAGTTTTGTGGTGAGCCCCTCCAAGCAGATCTACCATTGTTTTGGCTGTGGGGTCGGAGGAGATGCGATCAAGTTTGTGATGGAGACGGAGCATATCAACTACCCTGAGGCGATTGAAAAACTCGCCTCCCTGCATAACTTCACACTGCACTATACCCAAGGATCGAGTGATTACAGTGATGCCAAAAGGGCACTGGAGGTGATGCAAAAATGGTACAGCAACAATCTCAATCAGAGCCCGGTATCACAGGAGTATCTAAAGGGAAGAGGTATTGCCCAACACTCCATCGAGGCATTTGGCGTGGGGTTCGTGCCGGAGGGGCAGCAGGTGATGGGACATCTGCAGGCGTTGCATATCCCTTTGCCACAGGCTGTTGAAGCAGGTGTGGTGGCCAAAGGAGAAGATGGCAGGTACTATGCCAGACTCTCTCAGCGGATTACTTTTCCTATCTATTCACCCAATGGGGCATTGGTGGGGTTTGGTGGCAGGACGATCACCAACCATCCAGCCAAGTATATCAACTCTCCCCAGACCAAACTGTTCAACAAATCCAGACTGCTCTATGGCTACCACCGTGCCAAAGAGGCTATCTATAAGCAAAAAGAGATCATTATCTCTGAGGGCTATCTGGATGTGATTATGTTTCACCAAGCAGGTTTCATGACCGCTGTGGCTACGCTGGGAACGGCACTGACAGAGGAGCACCTTCCTCTGCTTCGTAAAGGAGCCCCTAGGGTGATCCTCGCCTATGATGGAGACAAGGCTGGCGTGGCTGCTGCAGTGAAAGCAGCCAAAATTCTTGGTTCTCATGGCTTTGAAGGGGGTGTGGTACTGTTCCCAGGCGGACAAGATCCCGCTGACCTCATCGCCGCAGGTGAGAGTGAGAGGGTAGCTTCGCTGCTTCGGGATGCCAAGCCGCTGATTCCTTTTGTGTTAGAACATATCGCTTCGGCATACGACACCACCAACCCCAATCAGAAAGAGGTGGCATTTGGAGAAATGAAAGCCTATCTGAGTGCCTTGAGTCCGATCGTCAAAGATGCCTATGTGCCAGTAGCTGCTACGATACTGGGGGTCTCTGCTGCACTTTTTGGTGCAGGCAGAGATGATTCGGGGGTCAGGCAGCAGTTTGCACAAAGTGAGGAGAAAGAGGACCCAGAGTGGCAGAGTATCCTCAAGACACTGGTGGAGAATGACACCTTGGTAGATGATGTGATCGATGTACTCTCTGACGATATGCTTGGCGGCTATGCAGAGGTGTTGCATGCGATCATCGAAAACAGAACAGAACATCCTAGACTCATGCGTTTGAGTATCGATACCCGTATCCCGATACTTACACAGGAGGAGCTGAGAACTGCACTGCTCAAGCAGCTGGAGATCTATTATCTGCGCAAGTTCAAACAGGCAATGGCTGACAGAACTGTATCCTTTGAAAAAAAGGTCTATATCAGAAATAAGATACAAAAAGATATCATTCCCAAACTAAAACGAGGAGAGCTGATACCCTATGAGAGCAATATCATTATTTAGTGGAGGGCTGGACAGCATGATCGCTATCAAGCTGATGCGAGAGCAGGGCATAGAAGTCACTGCCTTGCATATCAAGATTGGTTTCTCCGGTACAAAAGACCTCAGCGCGCTGATGCAGAAGAGGGCGGAGTTGGCAGGAGCAGAGTTTAGGATCGTGGATGTACGGGAATCCTATATTCAGGACATTCTCTTCAGTCCAGTCTATGGCTATGGCAAAAACTTCAACCCCTGTATCGACTGTCACGGCTATATGTTCAAGATTGCCAAAGCGATGATGGAAGAGATTGGTGCTTCTTTTCTCGTGACAGGTGAAGTATTGGGACAGCGTCCCATGAGCCAGCGTTCTGATGCCCTCAAGCAGGTGAGTAAGCTGGCAAACGACAAAGAGGACAAACTTATCCTGCGGCCTCTCTCTGCCAAGCTGATGGAGCCGACCACGCCGGAGATCGAGGGCTGGGTGGATCGCGAGAAGCTTCTGGATATCTC
>JALVVQ010000331.1 GCA_027023325.1 Campylobacteraceae bacterium
ACAGAGCCAAACCCTCACAACCAAGACTACCTTCATATCAAAAAGTCCAAAATGGGGCACAGACTCTAGGATGAATCTCTCACAACATCTCGCCAAAGCGTCGATCAGCATCCCAGAAGAGACACAGCGAAAGCTCGAACAGTTTGCCGACCTCCTACATGAATGGAATCAGATTCACAACCTCACCGGTGCCAAAGATCTCGATGCTATCTATGAGAATATCATAGACTCTCTCTATCCTGTCACTTTCATAGCAGAGCCCTCTTCATTGCTGGATGTCGGCACGGGTGCAGGGTTCCCGGGGATGGCGCTAGGTATCTATTTTGACGAGACAGAAACGGTACTCTGTGAGCCACTAAACAAAAGGGCTTCTTTTTTGAAGTTTGTCATCATGGAACTGGGACTCAAACACATCACGGTTGCCAAGATGAGAGTAGAGAAACTACAGCATGCTCCTTTTGCATTGATCAGCTCAAGAGCAGTCACAGACACGCAGCTCCTGCTAAAACTCACCACAGAGGTCAGCGAGGAGACTACCCAATATCTCTTCTATAAAGGTGCACAGGTTTTCGATGAGATCAAAGCTTCGGACAATCAGCTAAACTATGCTATAGTGTCCAGAGACAAACGAAACTATTTATGGATAAAAACATGATATTAAAATTGATTTTACTGGGTATTGTCATGGTAGCTGTATACAGATTTCTAGGTGGCACTACCCCACTCACCTCTCCCAAAAAAGAGCAGAACGAAGGTGATGCCGACGCATTGGAAGAGTGCCATACCTGCGGTACCTATGTCACACGCAGAGAGAGTATCATTGTCAAAGGAAAGTACTACTGTTCCAAAGAGTGCTTGCCAGGATAAAGGAGAAATCATGCTGATATTTGGACACCCTTGGATACAAACACCCTCATTTAAAAAAGTATTTTTGCAAGAGGAGATTACCGGGGTCTCCTCCGGAGAGATCATTCTATTAGAACCGCTCAGTGACTCTATTGCCTTGGCACAGTATTGCCAGATGCAGCAGAAAAGCTTTTCGGTGACAGTCAATACCATTACAGAAGCGCTGTTTGCCAATGCATTAGGCAGTCGCTATATCATCTGCCAGCAGGAAGATGCGGTCAAGATCCAATCTATTGCACAGGAGTATCTTTTTGATACCAAAGTCTTAACCCTCATCGCCAGCGAAAAGGAGATCCAAAAGATGGCAGAACACGGCATCGATGGCGTGATCTTCTCTGAAGCAATCACGGTAGACTAAGTCCCCCATGTGGCAATGGATATTCAGATTACTACTGCTTCTGTCTCTTACAGCCTGCAGCCCTCATTTTAACCCTGCACCAGTCAGCACACAAGAGCACGCACTCTATACGCAACTTAGCAAAACAGTAAAAGGCATTAATGCCGCAGAGGCAAGACACCTCTCTAAAGAAGCGATCCTTTACAGTAGAGAATTGGCCACACAATATAAAGTTTCAACCCCACCTTTGGTGCATAATTTTCTGGTCAATGTCGGCATGAAGCAGCGAGGGCTCTGCTACCAGTGGAGTGATGATCTCTATGCCCATCTTCAGTCTTTTCATTTCCGAAGCATACAGCTCAAACCTGTCGGTGCCAATATCAAAAAGTACTGGAGCGAACACAATGCTCTCGTAGTGCTGCCAAAACATGATGATACTATGCGCTATGGTGTACTGCTCGATCCTTGGAGAGGCTCAGGCAGACTCTATTTCGTACCGATTCTAAAAGATCCTGAATACAAATGGCGCATCAGAACAGACAGGTGCGCGGTCTATCAAAATGGCAAATAGATTTTATCGATCAGCTCTTCATACTCAGATTGGGCATCTGAATCTATGGTGATACCACCACCACTCTTGTAATAGAGTTTCCCCTCCTGCTGCTCTATAAAGCGTATCATCACCCCACTTCTCAGATTCTCCCCATCAAAGACCCCAAATACCCCTGTATAAAAGTCCCTCTCGTAGGTTTCGACACGCCCTATGATCTCTACAGTACTTCGCTTGGGGGTACCCGTGGTAGAGCCTGCAGGGAGCATCTGAGAAAGCATCTTACCCATACTATCTCTCCAATCTTCAGGCAATTTTGCGCTAATCTTTGAACTCACCTGTAGGAGTGTCTTGTCTCCTGCTTTAACCTTCTCTATATACCGAAATCTCTCGACCCGCACTTCACTCCCTACCATTCCCAGATCATTACGCATCAAATCGACAATCATCACATGCTCTGCCATCTCTTTGTCATTGGCAAGAATCTGTGCTTCGGCATCAGGAAGCGTCGCATCGATAGTACCTTTCATTGGATAAGTGGAGATAGTATCATCTTCGATCTCAATAAATCTCTCAGGAGAAAAACAGATGAACTGATCTTTGAAATAAAGTTTGAACTTGGCTTTGGCATAGGTAAATATCTCTTTGAGGGAGAAGCTGCTTTCTATAGGGGTCTTGCAGGTGAGATTGAGCAGATAGGTGTTGCCAAAGCGTATCTCTTCGAGTATCTTGTCCAGCTTCTTGTGGTATGTTTCAAAAGAGGCCGGATGTTTGAAAAAGGTATACGATTCTGTGCATTTTTTAACAGAATAGTTTCGCCACTCTTCCAGCTTATAATCGATATCACTGTCCAGATTCTCCAGTGGCTGTGCGAAGATCTTCTGCTTGTCATAGGAAATGACAAAGAGAAAGGGTATACACTGCTTTCCAAGCGTATTCACCCTCTCAAATCCCTCCTTCTCATCAAGCCAATGCATGCCCATCTCCAAAAGATGATTCAGGAAAAGTCATCGTAATATTTACGAATCCAGCAAGAGCAGTTTCAAAATAGCCATTCTGACATAGACCCCATTCTTGACCTGCTCCAGCACTTTGCATCGGGGATCATCCAGCATTTCATCTGAGATATCAATATTGCGCATCACAGGACCTGGATGCATAAGCAGGATATCTCTTTCCCCCATGCGCTCTTTGGTCACACAGTACTCTTTGGCATAAGCGTCATAGTCTTCAAAATGTGGAGTCTCATGGCGCTCCAACTGTGCACGAAGACTCATGACCACATCCACCTGATCTAGCACCTCATCCAGTGATGTGTACTGTGGGAGGTCATCTCTGTCTGGCATAAACTGCTTGGGTGCCACCAAGACTACTTTCATGCCCATGCGGGTAAACAAACGAATCCCCGAACTTGCTACTCTTGAACTCACTACATCCCCAATGATGGCAATGGTCTTGCCCTGCACCTCTCCACCAAAGTGCTCCAGCATCGTAAAATAGTCCAAAAGTGCCTGCGTAGGATGGGCATAGTTGCCAGCACCCGCATTGATGACAGGCGTCACCTGCATATCTGCCAGCATTTGAGGTGTATCATTCTCGGAGTGTCGCACGACCACCGCATCAGGCTCCATCGCACACAGTGTCGTGAAGGTATCCTCCAGCGTCTCACCTTTGCCCGTAGAGCTCTTGGAAGGGTCAAACAATACCATTGCCGCCCCGAGACGCTTTCCTGCGATTTCAAAGGAGCTACGGGTTCTGGTGGATTTCTCAAAAAAGAGTGTCACGATGACTTTATCTCTTAAGAGCAAGGGGGGTCGCTTCTGCTTAAAAGATTTTGCATCTTCCATAATCTGTGTTATTTGAGCCAGCGGAAACTGATCTGTGTCTACCAAATGCTGCATAAAGTCACTCCAAAATAAGTTTTTACATTATAGCTGAATATCAATAATCTCTCACCACTTTGTAGGTCGGATCATCCTCTTCGTAGCTACAAAACGGGCCTGCGATTTTCAGCGTCTTTTTACAATCTTCCGAAAGGTGTCTCAGCGTAATTTTCTTGCCAGCTTTTTTATACTTTTGGGTCAGAGCATCAATCGCCTCTGCCCCGGAGCTGTCCATGACCCGTGCTTTTTTAAAGTCTATCACCACACTGTCAGGATCATTTTCCAGGTCAAACTGCTCATTAAATGAGGTGACAGATGCGAAGAAAAGAGGGCCATCCATCTCATACACCCTCTTACCTCCCTCCTCTGTCGTATGGGCAAAGATCCGGGCATGTTCCCAGGCAAATACCAATGCAGAGATAATGACCCCTGCAATCACTGCCACTGCCAGATCATAATAGACGGTAATAATCGTCACAACAACCAAGACAAAGACATCACTTTTGGGCATGTGGCGGATACGCTTAAGTGAAGAGAACTCAAAGGTACCGATACTGACCATAAACATGATTCCTACCAATACTGCCACAGGGATCGCTGCAATCACACCCGAAAAGTTTACTACCAACATAATAAGAAACACTGCTGCGGTAAAAGAGGAGAGTCTGCCAAGACCTCCTGAAGTAAAATTGATAACAGACTGACCAATCATCGCACACCCAGCCATACCACCAAAGAGTCCTGAAGTCGTGTTGCCTATACCCAATGCAACGCACTCTTTATTCCCTGATCCCCGCTTGCCGCCCATCTCATCCAATACAGAAAGTGTCAGTAGCGATTCGATCAGTCCCACCAATGCCACAATGACCGCTATCGGTAGTATCACCATCATCGTCTGCCAGCCAAATAGCGTACCGTCTGGCATGACGAAACTAGGCATAGACACAGAGGAGAGATCCGCCAGATCACCGACTGTCTTGGTGTCAATATGTCCAAAATAGACTGCCAATGTCGCCACAATGATCGCCACCAATCCTGCTGGTACTGCCTTGCTAACCTTAGGCAGAAAATGCATCGTTGCCATCGTGGCAATGATAATCACATACATCGTACTGTTCTCTGAAAGGCTTGCTTTCACAAGTGCCATCCAAGAGTGATACTGTTCAGGGTGCGCCGGTGCCAAAAATGGGAGTTGCGCCAGCGCGATCACGATCGCCAGACCATTGACAAAGCCAAACAGCGCCGGCTGAGGCACCAAACGGATAAACTTCCCCAACCTCAGCATGCCGATAGCAATCTGAATCACACCTGCAATAACAGAGGTGAGCAAAATCATATGCAATACCATCATCGAAAGTGCTTCTTTGTCCAGTTCAGGATAATGCTGCTTGACCCAAAGCCCCAAAGAGACAAAGACTACCGCCACAGAGCCGGTAGCTCCAGAAATCATCCCCGGTTTACCACCCAGAATCGCTGTAACTAGTCCAATAATAAAAGCGCCATAGAGTCCCACCACCGGCGATACACCAGCAATAAATGAAAAAGCAATCGCCTCTGGCACCAACGCCACAGCAACCAGTGCACCAGAGAGAATATCATTTTTGATATTCTGATTTGAATAATTTTGGATAGTAAACATGTATGTCCCGTGTTTTGAGGATAAATAAGCTGGGGAATTTTATCTTGTTAGACTTAAGGAAACCTCCAGCAAGGTGCCAGAGGCTATATTTTACTTCTTTTTCTTGATTAAAAACGAGATCTTAGCATTAATACGATACTTGACAATTTTACTGCCTTCTACTTTGGCGCTCATGTTCACGATATTGATAGACTTTACATTGTCCACAGATTTACTCGCTGCCTTGACCG
>JALVVQ010000332.1 GCA_027023325.1 Campylobacteraceae bacterium
GGCTGGCTGCTGCAAAGCCTGCTTCGATGATATCGACACCCAATCGTTCTAGTTGTGAAGCGATCTGTATCTTTTCACTGGTGTTCATGGAAGCACCAGGGCTCTGTTCTCCATCGCGTAATGTGGTATCAAATATAATAATGTTTTCTTTGTTCATAGGTGTAACCTTATAGTGTCAGAAAGCCTTATGGCTTTGGATGTGTTATTCTATCGAAATAGAAGTGAGAGTTGGGAGGGTTAATCGTTCTGACGATTAGGAGAGTAGAGACAGCAGGAGAATAGAAGCTGCTTTGTGAAACTGCGTATGCATTTGATTGATGGTGTAATTCATGCTATTCTCCTTGAAATTTTTGTCATTATACTTGAAGTTTACTTTTCTTCTTCTGTGGTACTTGATTCTTCTGTGTTTGCCTCTGCTTCACTTTGTGCATTGCGAGCATCTTCTGCTGCCTGCTCCTCTTTGGCGACCTTCTCTCCATGTGCCAGTCGTGAGACCATGCCTTTGGAGCGCTCATACTCTCCGATAATCTCTCTGACTTTTTTCCCTTCGATGACTTCGACTTCGAGAAGTACCTGCGCCATGTTTTCTATGGCTTCACGGTAGGCAGCCAGCGTTTTTTTAGTGTGGGTATAGTGCTCATCGAGCATTGCTTTGATCGTCTCATCAATTTTTTCAGCAGTCTTTTCACTGTAGTCTTTGATCGTTTGTCCACCACCAAGGAACATACCGCCCTGCCTCTGCTCCAGTACCATAAGTCCTGCGATATCACTCATGCCATAGATGGAGATCATATCTCTGATAATAGCCGTAGCACGCTGGAGGTCATTGCCTGCACCTGTGCTGATCTCACCCAAAAATACCTCTTCGGCTGCACGACCGCCCAGGAGTACATCAATCTCTGCCAGGAGTTCATGTTTTTGCTTGAGAAAACGGTTCTCTTCGTCTGGTAGGTGCAGCGTGTAGCCTAATGCCCCCAGTCCTCTAGGAATAATGGAGACTTTGGAGACTCGGGTAGCTCCTTTTGTAAGTTCTGCCATGAGAGCATGGCCGCTTTCGTGGTAGGCAACAATTTTTTTCTCTAGCTCATTGATCTTTCTGTTCTTCTTTTCCAATCCGACAAAAGCTCTTTCGATCGCCTCCATGAAGTCGCTCTGATTGATCTCTTTTTTGTTGGCGCGACCTGCCAGCAGAGCCGCTTCGTTGATGATGTTTGCCAGATCAGCCCCTGCCAAGCCTGCTGTGGCTTTGGCTACGAGTTCGAGGTTGACATCTTTGGCGACCTTGACACCTTCTATATGGACATTGAGGATTGCCAATCTGCCTTCTTGGTCAGGTTTATCTACCAATACCTGTCTGTCAAATCGTCCGGCTCTGAGCAGGGCAGCATCGAGTACTTCCGGGCGGTTGGTGGCTGCGAGTACGATGACGGGTGTATTGGTTCCGAAACCATCCATTTCTGCCAGGAGCTGGTTGAGGGTCTGCTCCTTCTCGTCGTGTCCGCCCATTTGACCTGCTGCTGCACGGCTTTTCCCAATCGCATCGATCTCATCGATAAAGATGATGGAGGGAGCCTCTTTTTTGGCTTGCGCAAAAAGATCTCGTACACGACTGGCACCGACACCCACAAACATCTCCATAAAACCTGAACCACTGACAGAGAAGAAGGGCACAGAGGCCTCTCCTGCCACAGCTTTGGCCAGCAGTGTTTTACCTGTACCCGGAGGACCTACGAGTAGCACACCCTTGGGAATCTTGGCGCCGAGTTCGATATATCTTTCTGGATACTTGAGGAAATCGACGATCTCCATCACTTCATCTTTGGCTTCATCCACACCTGCCACATCACTAAACTTCGTGTCCGGCTTTTCAGAGTTAATCATCTTGTCCGCTTTTCCGACACCAAGGATCCCTCCACCCATGCCCTTGGACATACGTTTTACGACGACTAGCCAGACAGCGATAAGGATAAGAAAAGGCAGTAGTGTGCTAAGTAGATCGGCCAGAAAGCCTCCTCCAAGGACACCTTCATATTTGATACCCTTTGCTTCGAGTTGGGGGATAAGCTCTCTGTCGATTGCAGGAATATTTTCGGCTACATAGCGGGTCTTGATTCCATTGCTGTTGCTGAGCGCCTCCACTGTTCTAGGGGTGAGCTTAACACTGTTTATTTTTCCTTCTTTGATCAGTTTCTTGACCTCTGAATAGCTGACGCGTTGCAGCTGCGAATTTTGTTTGTTAAACATGGTATTGATACCATCACTCTCTCCCACAAAAGACTTGAAGATGAGGATGATTACGATAGAGAAGAGTGCAAAAGCCAACAGAGGGTTGTCATTGAAAAAATTACGGTTTTTGTTCTCTTGCTGCTCTGGGTTGTTGGGTTGGTTAGCCATTGGTTTCCTTTTTATAGATCAGTGTTACCCACTCATCTTTCTGTTTTCTTTCTAATAGCATCAGGTTACTATATGCTTCTAGCACACTGGATTCTTTTGTATCTAAAATACCTGAGATGATCAATATGCCGTTATCTTGCACCACTTCCTGTAGCCCAGAGGCAATGGCTTTGAGCACATCAGCGATAATATTGGCAATGACTATAGCATATTTATTCTCTGTTTTATTAACGGAGCCTACCCAAAGTCCATGATAGTCTGCATGATTGAGTAAAAAGTTCTCTTCAGTACTTTCTATGGAGATGGGGTCAGTATCACAAAGGTCAACCGTAGCACCGAGTTTGCCGGCAGCCAGCCCCAGTATGCCGCTGCCGCAGCCTACATCCAAGACACTCTCTCCTGCCTGGACATGGTCTCCGATCGCCTCAAGACAAGAGAATGTCGTACCATGATGCCCAGAGCCAAAGGCCAGTGCCGGGTTGACAATGATATCAATGAGCGCTTCTTTGGGAGCACTCCATTCAGGGCGGATGTAGAATTTCCCTGCTTCAATGGGCTGTACGGAATCTTTATAAGACTGTATCCAGTCTTGGTTTTCTTTTTCTGTGATAGCACAGGAGAGTGTGACTGTGTCACCTAGTGTATCTGCCAGCGCTTCTACTGCCTGCCTGACATAGTCTAGATCGTTTTCACTCCTCACGATGATTGTGCCTTCTGCCATTTCTATACCATCGCCGTAAATGTTGGCAACAAAATCTGAGATCAGGTCGACAAAACGGTCATCGAGTGTGATGGTGAGTTCTTGGTAGGTCTTAGTCACGAGCAGCCTTGAATGCTTCTTCTAAATCCAAGGTACCTTCGTAGAAAGCCTTGCCTACGATCGTACCATCACAGCCTGCTTCGATGAGTGCATGGATATCGTCCATATCCTTGAGTCCCCCGCTGGCGATGGTCTCCACGCCTGAAGCCTTGGCGATTTCCATAGTAAAGTCCACATTGACCCCTGTCATCATCCCGTCTCGCCCTACATCCGTACAGATGATCGCCTCTACGCCACAGGCTGCAAATTCTTTTGCCAGATCCGTTGCTTTCATATCCGAAGTCTCAGCCCAGCCTTCTACTGCCACCATCCCATCAATCGCATCAATACCCACTACGATAGGATACTTTGCTGCCATGTCTTTGACAAACTGTGCATCTTTGACAGCAATAGAGCCCAAAATGAGCCGGTCAATCCCAAGCTCCAAATACATCTTGATGGTCTTTTCATCACGAATACCTCCACCAAGCTCTAGCTTGAGATTACAGTTTTGGCGAATCTTTTTAATCTGCTCCAAATTTTCAGGCTTGCCTGCAAACGCACCGTTAAGGTCTACAAGGTGTACCCATTCGCTCCCTAGCGCTTCAAATCGCTTGGCAACCTGCCAGGGTTCATCAGAGTAAATTTTGGCTGAATCCATCAAGCCTTTGCTGAGTCTGACGGCTTTGCCGTCTTTGAGGTCTATGGCTGGTAGTATGGTCATTTAGTTTTCTCCTAATTGAATTAAAAATGTTTTTAATTCATCTAATTCTTTGATTTCTGCATCGAAGTTATAAATTTTCTTCTCTTCGAGTAGAATACTTTTATCGCAGTTATCTTTCATATTTTTTTGCTCTTCAACGGTACAGCAATCATATTTCTCATAAACCTGCACCCAAAGTTTATTCATCTCTTTGGCGGCAAGCTTTTTGTTATTTAAACACTCTTGCCAAGAATCAAGACAGTTGGCCATAATGGGTTCATATGATGTTATTCTTTTCAAAATATCTTCTAGTTCACCATAACCATCTATATGTAAAATATGTATTTTAAACACTATCTCATGTTCAGTACCAAAAACAGTTTGGATTATCTTTTCTATCTCTTCAGTTCTTTGGTCTATACCGACCTGATCGGCATCAAAAACAATACCAATCTTTGAAATAGATTTTTTTTTCACTCTTTTTGTAAGAGCTTTTAATTTTTTTTCTAATTCACCAATCCCACCCAAGTCTTCACACTTATCAATATTGCATACCGGATTACCAACATCAAGGTTTATATTTAAGTGATTAATTAAACTTTCAATGATGTTTTTATCACTTTTCCCCTCAACGATTAAAAGACTATTCACCTCTAATCCTCTCATTATTTCTTAACTCATATTCTAATTGTCCCATATCTATCTGGCTCATAAAGATTTCATCTGTTTTTGCATTCTTTGCCATTTCGAAATAGTAGGTATTTTTATCCTCTAACTCTTTTTGAACTTTATTGAAAGATTCGATACATTCTTTAGAATGGGTACTTATAAATATTTGACAATTAGCTTGCTGAGAGGCTTTAAGAATAATTGTCCATAATTTATTATAGTTTGAATAATGTAACCCATTTTCAATTTCATCAATAAATAAAAAACCATTTTGACTAGCCCATATTGCAGAAAGTATTGCAATATATCTATTCACACCTTCCCCTAATGAAGATAATAGCACAGGTAGTTCTCTGTTTTTTAAAGACAATTTTAAGATAATGTTTCTGTCAGTTGCTTTTTGCTTAAGTCCAATTATGTTTGAGTCAAATAGCTGTAGCGATTCGTCTAGGAAGCCTTCTTTGTTTATATCGATTAACTTTCCATAAAGAATGGCAATATCTTGTTCATTTGTGGTAGATGATGATATAAAGTTTATTCTAGTTTCATTATTTGATTCAAGAGGCCGTCGAGACATTATAGGTCTGTTGACTACCCTGTCAATAGGAAATATTTTTTCATCATTATTTATATTGAGCTTTAAGGATGGTTCATGTGCTATAAATAGGTTATTATCCTCTGAAATATCATCAGCATATTCTGGAAAATCTTCAAAATATTCGACTAAAATATTTTTATTTGATGTGTTCAATTCCATTGTATTTGCGTCTTTATGTATGAAATCTAGCTCAAAGTACCTATCATTTCTATTGGTTGATTGTCGTCTTTTGAGAAGCAAACGCAAAGAATAAGCCAGGCTGTAACTGTCATTAGAATTTATAATGAGCTCAAGCGCCTCCATAAACGCCGTCTTTCCCACATTATTCTTCCCACCAATAAGAT
>JALVVQ010000333.1 GCA_027023325.1 Campylobacteraceae bacterium
AGTTGAACGATGATGATGTTCTGCGCAAAGCAGTCATTATGGAGCTCATGGCAAACTTCTCCATTGATATTAAAAGAGTAGAAAGAGAGCACGACATTGTCTTTGCAGACTATTTTGCTGATGCACTGGCGGCGCTACAAGAGTTTGTCGAGGGCGATTTGGTTACGATCACAGAGGACAAGATCTCCGTCAGCCCCACAGGCACATTACTGATCCGAAACATCGCCATGCCGTTTGACGCCTATATGCACCAGTATGGCGGAAACAAAAAGAGCTTCTCCAAAACAGTGTAGCATTTGCTCTGCGCATCGGCTATTAACATGTTTACATCATTAGCTTGTTGGGACTACATGGTAATTTCAACAAACACATGATATATTGAACGACAACAAACTATAGCAAGAGGCGTCAGCCCCTTGGATTTTTTCTTTTTTTGGTTCGTTTTCTTTCTTTTTCATCCAAGGGAAAAAGAAAAAAATGAACAGAAAGAAATATAAATAACTTTGAGGCAAAAAACAAATGAGTCAATTAGAAGATATCTTCGACTTCACCAAGACCAGTGATGACTGCATCAAGTGTGGTAAATGCATCCCTGTCTGCACCATCCATCAGGTCAACCCAGATGAGACCACTTCTCCTAGAGGATTTATAGAACTCTTGGGCGCCTACAAGCAGGGGCACTTGGAGCTGGATGAGACCGCCAAAGATATCTTTGAGAGCTGTTTTCTCTGTACCCAATGTGTCGATGTCTGCCCCAATGA
This sequence comes from Campylobacteraceae bacterium, assembly GCA_027023325.1. GTDB lineage: Bacteria > Campylobacterota > Campylobacteria > Campylobacterales > Sulfurovaceae > JAAXPZ01. The sequence goes on from JALVVQ010000333.1 coordinate 762, forward strand.
TCTGCCTACAGATATGGTAATCGAAGAGGTCAGAGCCCGCATTGCCAACAAATATGGTATCGCCTGGTTCAAGCGCGCTTTCTTTACCCTGTTGCGTCACCGCTGGCTGATGGATCTTATGATGAAGCTGGGGTATACCTTCAAGACCTGCGGCTTCCGAGAAGAGACCAAACGAGGTGGTATGATTCCTCGTTTTAAAATGCCTATCCTTAAGAGTGGCAGACTGCTACCAAGCCTAAGTAAAACCAGTTTTATCAATAAGTATCCGGAAGAAATATCTCATGGTGGCAAGAGACGCGTAGCGATCTTCATCGGCTGCCTAGGCAACTACAACTATACCGGTATCGGCGACAGCCTGATCGATATCCTGGCAGATCTTGGTATCGATGCTTTCATCCCCAGGGAGCAGTCCTGCTGCTCTGCGCCTGCCTACTTCACCGGAGACTTCTACACCGTAGAGACCCTGACCAAGAAAAACATTGCCTACTTTGAGACCTTTATCGACGAGGTAGAGGCAATCATCATCCCCGAAGCCACCTGCTCAGCCATGATCAAGCATGACTGGGAGGTCTTCCTGCGCAATCAAGGCATGGATGACTGGGCAGACCGTGCAAAAGCACTCAATGAGAAGATATTTATGGCAACCGAATGGTTCGAGAAGCACACAGATCTCAAGGAGAGGCTCGCCGCCAAGGGCAAGAAGTTTGAAGAGACCATCACCTACCATGACGCCTGCCATGCCAATCTCGTACAAGGCATCTCCCAAGAGCCCAGAACACTCCTCTCTCAAAACTATGAGATCACGGAGATGAGTGACTCTGCCAGATGTTGCGGGTTCGGTGGTGTGACGATGCAGACAGAGAAGTACCACCTCGCAGAAGCTGCAGGAAAGCCCAAGGCTGCCATGATCCGTGACACGGGCGCACAGATTGTCTCAGCAGAGTGCAGTGCCTGTCGTATGCAAATCTCCAACTCTCTGCACCAAGCAGAGGTGGATGTGGTATTCAAAAATCCTGTAGAGTTGATTGCAAAGGCGCTGAAGGACTAACTATCTATCACTATGCTAAAGACATTCTCTCCAGCACCTCTGTCGTAGTGATAGGTAAATCCATATCCCAGTTTCTCTAGGATATTATTCACGATATAGAGCCCCAAGCCAAAGCCATGGCTGCGTTTTTCATCTTGTGAGAAAGGCTCCGTATAGAAAGAGAACGCCTCCTTGAGTGCTTCTCCTTTGGAACGCACTTCGATCCGATTGCCCACACTGATGACTTTGACATGCTTATCCGCACCATATTTGATTCCATTGTCCATCAGGTTTTTAAGAGAAAGTGCCAGCAACTTTTTGTCCGTATAAAGTGGTCTGTCTGCAACTTTGATACTATATTTTTCACTATCTGCCATCAATACACGCTCTGTTCTCTCGATAGCATCCTGAAGTGTGATATGCGCCTTGGTGGGCTCAAAATTATACATCGTGATCCGCTCTACATCTGCCAAGTCAGAAATGAGCTCATTCATCCGCTCAAAAGCACGAATAAGGACCTTTTTCGCCATAGGGTCATCAATCGTCTCCGAAACGATGCGCCCTTTGGTGATCGGTGTTTTGAGTTCATGCATGATATTACGCATAAAAAGGTTTTTGGAAGAGATCAGCTGTCTGATATGCCCAATGGCTTTGTCAAAGCTCTGTGCGATCTTGCCTATTTCATCGCTTCCCTGATTGTCAATGCGGATATCCAGATTGCCGTCTGCGAACTGCTCTATCTGTTTATGCAGGCGCTTGAGTGGATAGAGCTTGCGCAGGATCATAATATAGATCAGTAGAAAAAACAGCAGCATCCCGCTGCCAATAGAGAGTACCAGTGTATAGATACGGTCATAATAGCCAGACTGATTGTCCACAAACATCTGCGTATAGCCCAGTCTCTGTACATAGATGTAGTTGTGCTCCGGTGTCTGAAATACCCGAAATAGCCCATAGATAGTCTGCCCCTCAAAGATGGTTTTACCATTTTTCTCTATCTCTTTGAGTACTTTTTGGGTGTCGACAGGCTCTATCTTGTAATCCTCATAAAACTGCTTCAGTTTATAGGGGGTCATCTCCAGGTTTTCACGGAACAGAAAGGAGTCAGAAATCGGCTTATAGCGTGTGATCTTTTGCGGTTTTCTACTCTCCTCTGTGGCGGTATGAAAGAAGTAAAACGCTGCCAAAAAGACAGAGAGCACCAGCAGAAAAAGCAGATGGATGAAGCTGGTGACTGAGATATGTTTCACAGTCTCTATACCCTGTCTGTCAAGAGATAGCCTACCCCTCGTACGGGCTTGATATAGGTATGCGTATCATCCAGTGCCGCGATCTTGTTGCGGATACGGGAGATGATCACATCGATATTTTTGATAGAGCTCTCATCATCAATATGCTCACTCTCATAAATCAGCTGTTCTCTGGAGACAGAGCCGTTCTTGTGCTGTATCAGCATCGCCAGTACATCAAATTCAGCAGCAGTCAGATCCAGCATCGTACCTTTGAACTCTATAACCCTGCCACTCTGATCCAAGGTAAAAAGTGCCTCCTTCTCCTCTTTGGATTCTGCTGCGACATTGGTGCGACGGAGGATCGTTTTGATACGGGTGACCAGTTCTCTGGGGTCATAGGGTTTGGGCATATAGTCATCCGCGCCACGCTCCAGTCCGATCACTTTATCCGTGATATCGTCTCTGGCAGAAGAGATGATGATCGGGATATTGGAGCTCTCCCTGATCTTCTCTACCACTTCCAGTCCATCCATACCCGGCAGCGTCAGATCCAAAATGATCAGATCAAAGTCATGCTGTGTTAGCAGAGACATACCCAGATAGGGGTCTTCTGCAGAGATGACCTCCATGCCATGCTTGGTTAGGTAACTGCTCAGGATCATAGAGAGTTCGACATCATCTTCGATAATTAATATCTTCATTTGTGCTCCAATGGTATAATGTGCGATATTGCCACTTAGTATGGTAATAATATCCAAAAAATTTAAATCTAAAGGTACACAGCATGGAGTATAAAGCGGTTATCTATCAGGAAGGCATGCTCGGATCACTCCTTTTGGGACAATCCAAGATCAATCCCGTCCGATTTAGTGAATTTCTCAATGCCAATGCATCCAACGGCTGGGAAGTCGTCACCATGGAGAAAGATATTCGAAGAATGCTGCTCTTTTTCAAGCGAGAGGGCTATGTTGTCATACTCAAAAGGAACAAATCATGAATGCAATGAAAATCGCAAGTATTATCACCGGCGTCATCTTGGCAGCCTATGCCATCTTTGCCTTGGTCTGGCTCTGGGGCACAGCGATCTCCTGGGCCACCTTCGTCAAAGTCACCATCACCGCAGGAGTGATTGTCATCGTCGTCCTCGGACTGGCACTACTCTACCGCGAATATATAGAGGAGAAAGATATGAAAAAAGAGGGATACCTAGACTAGGTAGCCCCAACATTTACTGTACACCCACAAAAAATCTTACTTTTTCTCAATTTTGTTAATACAATATGAGCCGCAAGAATGTACCACTCGTTTTCAAACCTAGACCTTTTCACAAGATGGTCAGGAAAGCAGGCAAGCCCACCATGCTGTGACTTGCAGACACTGTCCTTGAGTAACCATAAAATAAACGATTCATTGTTTAAAAATTAATCATCAATTAGTTTATTAACTAGACATATACTGGTATACTTCTTCAAAAAAACAACAGGAGTGCATCATGGCGTATGTCAAACCAGAAGAGATTGTAGAAAATATGTTGGCAGCAGGAACTGCAAAAGCAAACCTAGGCATCAAGGATCTATTGATTAGAGGGGCACTCTCAGGTGCATTCCTAGGGTATGCCACCACACTGGCTATCACAGGCATCACACAGACAGGGTTGGGTATCGTAGGCGCACTGATCTTCCCTGTAGGTTTTGTGATGATTATTTTGTTGGGGCTTGAGCTTGCCACTGGCAACTTTGCACTGCTGCCTATCGCAGTCAAGGATGGGCGCACCACAGCAGGCAAACTTGCCTTCAACTGGACATGGGTGCTCATAGGTAACCTACTGGGTAGTGTATTGTATGCTATACTTTACACTGCTGTCGTGACAAAGATGGGACATATCGACCCAAGCAACATCATCGCGGTAAAAAAGATTATTGCTGTTGCCGAAGGTAAAACGCTAGGCTATGCAAAGTATGGTTTTGATGGCACACTTTCTGCTTTTACCTCTGCCATCTTGTGTAACTGGATGGTCACATTGGGGGCAGTGATGGCATTTACCTCTACGACTACTATCGGAAAGATCGCTGCAATGTGGCTACCGATCATGACCTTCTTTGCTCTGGGTTATGAGCACGCGATTGTCAACATGTTCGTCATTCCTGCGGGTATCATGCTAGGCGCCAATGTGACTATCACTGACTGGTGGGCTTACAATGAGATCCCGGTACTACTGGGCAATATAGCAGGCGGCATGATCTTCACCGGATTTGCACTCTATTTTACAGCCAAGAAAAAGTAAACACTATGACAACACCTCTATCCAAAGCGCACGAAGCCAGAAGCAAAAAGCTCAACAAAGTAGAGAAGACCAAGGCACTCAAGCTACCCATGGAGACCTACAAAAAACTCCAGGCCATCGCTGATGGTGGCTACGAAGCACTCGCCAAAGAGGACAGCGCTTACTTTCTCAAATGTTTTGGTCTCTTTGACAAGGG
>JALVVQ010000334.1 GCA_027023325.1 Campylobacteraceae bacterium
GCTCAAACAGCCCTACGCCTGTACCCGTACTGGCGCTTGGCAACAGTCCAATCGAACCGCTGAGCATACTGGCTGCGTCAGAGAGGATATCGCCAAAGATATTGCCCGTCAAGATCACATCAAACTGTTTGGGCTCACGGATCAGCTGCATGGCGGCATTGTCCACATACATGTGACTCAGTGCTACTTCCGGATAGTCTGCCGCCACCTCTTCGACAATATCTCTCCAAAACTGGCTCACCTCCAGGACATTGGCCTTGTCCACTGAACAGACTCTTTTATCACGCTTCATGGCGATCTCAAAGGCCACTTTGGCGATACGAATCACCTCTTCTCTGGTGTAGATCATCGTATTGAAGGCGCTGTCTGCATGCTGCTCTCTGGGCTGCCCAAAATAAATCCCACCGGTAAGCTCCCGCACGACCATGATATCTACACCTCTGAGCACCTCTGGCTTCAATGTTGAGGCATTGACCAGCTCATCATAGACAGTGGCAGGACGGAGATTGGCAAAAGTTCCCATCTCTTTGCGTAGTCCGAGCAGTCCGCTCTCTGGGCGTAGATGTCGCTCTACTGTATCCCACTTTGGACCACCGATCGCACCAAAAAGCACAGCATCGCACTGCTTGACTCCCTGTACCGTCTCCTCTGGCAGCGGCACACCCGTCTCATCGATTGCAATACCACCCATCAACATCTCTTTGTAGTCAAAGGTGATATCTTCTACCACTGCCACAGCATCGAGTACTTTAATCGCCTCATCCACGATTTCTGGTCCTATGCCGTCACCTTTGATCACACCGATTGTATAGTTTTTGCTCATGAGGCTGCTCCTGCGATCTCTTGCTGTGCAAAAGCGATCAAGCCGCCTGCATCTACCAGCTCTTGCATAAAGTCTGGAATCGGGGTAAACCGATAACGCTTTTGTTGAGTCTCATTGATGACCTCTCCACTCTGCATATCGATACGCACAGTGTCCCCCTCTGCAATCTCCGCTGCCTCGGGAAGCTCAAAGATCGGCAAGCCCATATTGAAGGCATTGCGGTAAAAGATCCGTGCAAATGTCGGAGCAATCACTGCTGCTACACCTGCAGCTTTGAGTGCGATCGGTGCATGCTCACGAGAGCTGCCACAGCCAAAATTCTCCCCAGCCACGATGATATCCCCTCTGGACATCTTGCTTACAAAGGCAGGATCTGCATCCTCCATCACATATTTTGCCAGCTCACTGGGCTCGCTGGTATTGAGATAACGGGCAGCAATAATCAAATCAGTATCGATATTATCACCAAATTTCCAAACTTTTCCTTGCAAAGTCAATCCTTTTGGCACCCACAGGAGTGCATAAATATTTGTGCGATTATAGCTAAAAAAGCATAAAGAGACTATCTCTCTTGGCATCCAGCACTTTCCTGAGAGATTTAAACTTTTTTGGGTATAATCCCCCTTAATCACGCAATATCACAGGAGCCCACATTCATGGCAGCAAAAGACAGTATGAAAAAAGTCGAAACCCTCTTCAATAGCAAAAAAAAGGGCAACCTGCTCACTTTTGAAAATATAGCCAAAGAGTTTGATAAGCAGATCAGTGCTGCGCAGGCCAAAAAGATTGCCAAACTTGCCGAAGCCAAAGGTATCAAGATTGTCTCTGCTTCTGAATTTGCCAAAGCACAGACAGAAAAAGCAAAAAAACAGAGAGAAACCGCACGAAAAAAACAGGTGGAGAGTAACGAAGAGGACTCTTTCGATATGACGAAAGAGAAGGAGTTGCTTGAGTGGAGCAGATCCGACTCTCCAGTACGAATGTATCTTAGGGAGATGGGGAAAATACCCCTACTTACCAAAGAGGAAGAGGTAGAGCTCAGCCAACAGATCGAAGAGGGGGAAGACATCATTATCGATGCGATCTGTTCAGTCCCCTACCTGATCGACTATATCCTCAACTATAAACAACCTTTACTCAACAGAGAACGAAGGGTCAAAGAACTTTTTAAGAGTTTTGAAGACAGCAACGATGAAGACGAAGGTGAAGAGGATCAAGAAAGTACAGAGAGTGTCAAAGGGGACAACAAGAGAGTCAATCAGGTCATAGAGAGCTTCAAACATCTAGAGAAGACCAAAAAAGAGTGGATCAAGGCACGCAATGAGATGCAGAAAATCATCGACAGTAATCCGGACAATACAGAAAAAATCTTCCACGAACGCTTCAAGGTAGCCTTCAGAAAGGACCAACTCAAAAATGCCCTACTCAATCTCGGTCCCACCTCCAAACTGATCAATGAACTGGTCAAGGCTATGGAGACTGCACTCAAGAGCGATGACGGATTTGAGGTCGAACTCAAACGACTGGAGTACAAACTTCAGCTCTTCAATGACACCCTTCGCGCCAACCACCAAAAGATCCTGGACAATATCATCAAGATGGACAAAGAGGATATCATCAATGCCGTGCCAGAAACCACTATGGTCAGCACCTATGTAGAGATCAAAAAGCTCTTTGAGACGCAAGAGGCGAGTAAGAATAGCTTTAACCTCGATCCCAAAAAACTTGAAGAGATCCTCAACCAGATCCATATCGGAAAGGCCAGAAGCGAAAAGGCCAAGACCAGAATGGGGAAATCCAACCTCAGACTCGTCGTCTCTATTGCCAAACGCTATACCAATAGAGGTCTGCCCTTCCTTGATCTGATCCAAGAGGGCAATATCGGTCTCATGAAAGCAGTAGACAAATTTGAGTATGAAAAAGGCTACAAGTTCTCCACCTATGCCACTTGGTGGATCCGTCAGGCGATCAGTCGTGCAATTGCAGATCAGGCGCGTACCATCCGTATCCCAATCCATATGATAGAGACGATCAACCGTATCAACAAAATCATCCGTAAGCACCTGCAAGAAACAGGCAAGGAGCCAGATTTGGATACGATTGCAGAAGAGGTAGGTCTGACCGTTGACAAAGTCAAAAATGTCATCAAAATCACTAAAGAACCTGTATCATTGGAGACCCCAGTAGGAGATGAAGATGACGGCAGATTTGGTGACTTCATTGAGGACCGCAATACCCTCAGTCCCACAGATGCTGTCATGAATGATGACCTCAACAAGCAGATCGATGATGTACTCTATCAGCTTAATGATCGCGAGGAAGCAGTCGTGCGTATGCGATTTGGACTGCTCGAGGATGCCAGTGACAGAACCCTCGAAGAGATCGGTAAAGAGCTCAATGTCACCCGAGAGCGTGTCCGCCAAATCGAATCAAGTGCCATCAAGAAACTCAAGCACCCCAAGGTAGGAAGAAAGCTCAAAAACTACATCAAAGAGTAAGGGCAAGCATGCACAAGCCTAGCTTTTTTGCTCTCATTATCGGTACTGAGATTCTCAACCGCAGGCGCAGTGACAAACACTTTGATTTTCTGAGTCAAGCACTTTTAAAAAAGGGGCACAAGCTCTCAGGTAGCTTCATCATCGAAGACGATCCTGCATTGATCATTCAGACGATTAAGTTTATCCGTTCACAACCTAATCCTGTGCTTTTCAGTTTTGGCGGTATCGGCTCTACCCCAGATGACCATACCCGCCTCTGTGCTGCCAGAGCACTTAGAGATGGCACTCTTCTCCGACACCCCGAGGCAGATACCATCATCACAGCCAGGATAGACACCAATACCTACCCCCATGCACGACAGATGGCAATGCTACCACAAGGTGCCAAGTTACTGGACAATCCGGTCAATAAAATGCCAGCATTTTTCCTAGATGAGCGCTACTTTTTCATGCCAGGGTTTCCGGAGATGAGTCATCCTATGGTCGAAGCCATCCTCTCGGAGCATTTTCCCGATACACTCCCACTCTACCGCTATACACTCACCGCACTCTGTCGCGAAGGAGAGCTAATCGAGGTCATGGAAAAGATGCCAACAGGCGTAGAGTTCTCCTCTCTGCCCAAGCTGATGACAGATGGCTGGCAGACTACTATTTCTGTGGCTTCCCATGACAGACAAAAGGCACAAGAGGCCTTTTCACTCTATACCCAGATACTCGACAAAAAAGAGATCTATTACAGCCTCAATGATACTGACAACTAATGCCTATGCATGATCCGCTGCCATTTACCTACACTGTCACAAGAAAATCCATCAAGCATCTCTATCTTCGCATCCGGAAGGAAAAAGTATGCGTCTCTGCAAACAAGCGGATAGCACAGGCGGATATCGAAGCATTTGTCCGATCCAAAAGCGGTTGGATTCAGAAGCAACTCAGCCATACTGCCAAACAAAACAGGCTCACGGACAGCAGTGCTACTGTCTATCTATTGGGAGAGGCCTATCCTGTACGGATGCACTACAATCAGAACGGCACAAAAGAGTGTATGGTGATAGAAAAAGAAGTAGCACTTTTTAGACTCAAAGAGAGAGCCACGCACGCACGCTTACGCACCCTTAGAGACAATTACTACAAAGACGCTTGCAGTGCAGTCATCACACCTATTGTCGATACCTATGCGAGAAAAATGCAATGTTACCCCAGCAAACTTGCTTATCGCCACAACAAAACACGGTGGGGAAGCTGCTCAGCCAAGGATGCCCTCTCGCTCAACACCCGCCTTATGATGCTGCCCTTTCCCCTGATCACCTATATTGTGATCCATGAGCTTGCACACATCAGACATAAAAATCACTCCGGTGCATTCTGGCAGTTCGTTGCACTATATTGTCCCGATTACAAAGCGCTTAGACGCAACATACGAGTATTTGAATCTTTTTTATAGATTACTGCACCCTCGCGTACCGCATCGAGGACACCTGTAGCAGATTCCGAAATTACAGAGGTGAGATCCATCAGAAGCTGTGCATTGCCTGGGGAATAATACTCTACCACGATACCTTCAAACTCCTTCTCTGCTATTTGAATCATTTTTAAATTCTGCCGTACTTTTTTATCTTCGGACATATAACTGTCAAACTCCTGCATGAATCGATTAAGGCTTACGATATATTCCCCAATCTCAATATCCAAGGTTCTGCTGCTTACCCCTATACCTCGGTAATAATAGTCTTTGACAAGCCTCTGTATAAGCTGTAAAGACCCCAATGAAGTTTCCAGCACACAAGTATGTTTCACTGTTTCCAATGATGTATCTATTGTCGCCTTTGGAGTTGGCGCAGCACCTGCAAAAAGTATTGATGCTGAAAGAAACGTCAGCACAAGAAGTATCTTTTTCATTGTATTCTGCCTTATCGTTTAGATATGGGCAGCCCAGCCATCTTTCTCTGCGATACAGAGGGAAGATCTGTGGCTTTCCGTCCCCGCTTTTCAGTCAGGTTTGGCTTTATCGTGAGAAATTGTAACATTAAAATGTCAAAAAATGTCAAAATAGTATTTAACTCTTTTTGTGCTATGATTCAATCATTATTTTTACACACAAGGGAAAAATTATGAATATTTCAAAGATAGGACATGGAGACAATCCGGATGCGGTCATAGCAATCATCGAGGTGCCGCT
>JALVVQ010000335.1 GCA_027023325.1 Campylobacteraceae bacterium
GGCTAAAAGCGCCTTTGAGGTCTATCTCTACTTCGATCTCTCCTGCGGCCCATATCGGAAGAATCACCAGCTCATCTACGCCTGCAAAGCACTCTACAAACCCTTCAAGATTATCTATGGTTCGACTGTATTTGTGTGGTTGCCAGATGACTTGGAGTTGGTGAAAGCCTCGCATCTTGACATAGGTTTTCAGTGCATCCATCGTGGCCTTGATCTCTGTAGGATGATGCCCGTAATCATCAATGACCACACACTGCTCTCTATTCTGAATGATATCAAAACGCTTTTTGATCCCCTTGTAGTGTCGGAGGTTTTCTCTGATCTGCTCAATTTCTTCCCCCAGTGCCAAGGCTGCCAGTATCGCCAATGCAGCATCCAGTGCAGTATGGTACCCAAACCCAAACACTTCAAAGCTACCATACTCCAGGAGTGTAAAGCGTGTATGCGGCTCACCCTCTACCAATACGAATGCTACCTCTTTCATGTCTCGGGAGGGATACAGCCTGATCGCTTCTATCTCCAGTGAAGAGAGAAAATCATCCTCTGCATTGATCACACAGGTCTGGGCAAGTGAGAGGAAATTTCTGTAGGCATTGTAAAAGCGTGTCTCATCATAGTCATAATATTCCATATGCTCTGGCTCTACATTAGTCACGATTGCCAGCGTAGGATTACTGTTGAGGAAGCTCTCATCACTCTCATCTGCTTCAAAGACCACTTTGTCATTCTCAAAATGACGTACATTGGAGCCAAACTCTTTGCTGATCGCACCGATGAGTGCATTACTCTGGGGCAATATAGATGCAAGCATAGCAGAGGTCGTACTCTTGCCATGTGCGCCACCTACGGCATAGACCTCTTTGTTTCCAAGGATAAATTTCAGTGCCTCTTTGCGTGAGCGAAGCTCTATGCCCAACGCTTTGGCTCTCTTGTACTCTACATTGGTGGGTCTAACAGCGGCAGAATAGATGACGATATCGACTCCTTCTACTGCATCGGGGTGATGAGGGATTGTAATCTTGGCATGAAAGTTCGTTGCCAAATCATTGGTGATCTCTGTCTGTTTGATATCGCTACCCGATATCGTATGTCCTTCATTGGCCAAAAACTTTGCTAGCGCAGAGAGCCCGATACCACCAATACCTATAAAGTGTATCTTCATGCTGTTCCTATCCTTTAGTGCCTGAATCGGCTGGAGCATCATTTTCTTCGAGTACTTTCAGCTCCTCTTTGCCCTGTTGGACATAATTTCCCCACATTGCCAGTAGCATATCAGTCGGTTGCACAAATGTCGTGATGAAGAATGCCATAGGGTCTTCAGGATCGGCCTCTGAGACATCTGCAAATTCTTCGATAAAGACTTCAAACTCTGTGCCACTCATCACAGCACAGGCATGCACCATCATTCCCTCTTTGAGTACTTCTAGCGTAAACATATGATAGAGCACCAAGAAGATCTCCTTGGCGCCCTTTTGGTCATTTTCACTATAGCGCTGGATGCCATACTCGTAGATGGCTCTGGCTGTAGCAAAATCCTCAGGGTCAGCCATATCAAACTTGCGTGGCTCTGTCAAGCAAGTTGACAGTCTGTCAAAAGCGGTATTGACAATAAAGGTAAAGATCTCATTGATCTCATCTTCTGATGCAGCGATGACAAGCTTGGCATCCAGTACCTGATAGCCTTTGGCGATAGAGTGCTCTTCTTGCATCTCTTTCTCCAATCTATTTAGGTTCTCCAAAAATTCAGGATCTTTTTTTAGTGCTTCGATATCCAATGTTTCTTCGTTCATGCTATCCTCTCTGTTCTGTGGATTTGTACAGTATCGCGATACGCTCTAGTGCTTCTCTTGTCAATGCTTCCCCATAGACCAGTGCCAAACGCACATAGCCTCTACCTACACCCTCTCTCCCAAGAAAAGAGCCTGGAAGCACCTTGAGATTGAACTGCTCGTACAGGGCTTTTGTAAATGTCAGCTCATCCTCTACCTCAAGCCAGATATAGAAGGTGGCCTGTGGTGGCTCCACACCCAGCACCTCTTTGGCGACCTCGAAGTTGCGAACATACTTTTGGCGAAAGACCTCCACATGCGTCTGGTCTGCCCAGGCTGCGGCTGCGGCATACTGTAGTGGCAGTGGCGAGGCACACCCCACATAGGTACGGTAGGTCATATAGCGCGCCAGTATCTCTGCATCACCAGCAATAAATCCCGAGCGAAGTCCCGGTGCCGACGAGCGCTTGGAGACAGAATTGATCGTTAAGATGTTTTTGAATGTGGGGTTACCCGCTTCGATGCTGGCATTGAGAAGCGAAGGCAAAGGCTGATCCAAATAGAGGTCTATGTAGCATTCATCATTGAGCAGCACAAAATCATATGCTAGTGCGAGACCAACCCAGGTTTGCAATGTCTCCATCGTCATGGTAGAGGCTGTGGGATTATTGGGAGTATTGAGGATCACTAGATGTGCACGCTGTAATGCTTCTTCATCAATCTGTGGCTGGAAGCCATTGGTGGTATCGAGCGTTAGATAGATTACCTCTGCCCGGCTTGCTCTGGCTGCCCCCTCGTAGATCTGATAGAAGGGATTAGGAAAGAGCATGACTGGTGCCTCCACCTCGTGCAGTAGAAACTGCGGGAAGTTGAAGAGCACCTCGCGGGTACCAAATGTCGGAATGATCTGACTATTGTCAAGCCTCAAACCGAAACGGTTGTCAAGATACTGGAGCATCCCTTCTCGGAGTACCGACTCTCCCCCTGTCTTTGGATATTTGTTGAGCAGTGCACTGTGGCTATGCAGTGCATCTAGGATAAACTGCGGCGTAGCAAACTGCGGCTCACCAATAGTAAGACTCATAGGTGTATAGTCCGTGCTTGGAGTGATCCCCTCCAGCAACTGATTCAATTTTTCAAAAGGGTAGGCTTCAAACTGCATAGGTCTCCTATCTGGCTAGCCAGTTAATAATCTGATTTTGCAAGGCACTGCCTTTCCATTTCTCTCTGCCATTGTACAGCACCACAACACTGTAGAGCTTTTTGCTACGCTTGGAGCGTACAAAACCAGCGATATTTTTAGCATCTTTAAGGGTACCAGTCTTCATCCAGGCTCTGCCTTTGGCAATACTGTGTCGAAAACGCTTTTTGATTGTACCATCTATACCTGCAATCGAAAGTACCCTTCTCCATTGTGCCCCATAGTGCTTGTTGGCACTTTGCAGCACTTCAGAAAGTGCTCTGGCTGTAATACGGGATTCACGAGAAAGTCCACATCCATTGTCTAAATGTATGCTGTCAACCTTGAGACCAGTGCTACCCAATATCTCAGATACCGCTTTTCTTCCCTTATGCTCTGTTGCAGGCACCCCGTAGCGCTTGGCACCCAGTAATAGCAGCAGATGTCTGGCATAGAGATTATTGCTCTTTTTATTGGTCTTGGCAATGATATCAATCAATGGTCTGGCATAATGCGTAAAAAGTGCTCTCGCCCCCTCAGGGATCTTTGCTCGTCGCAGTGTACCATGAAAAACGATTCCCTCTCTTATCATCTCTGCACGCAAAGCATAATAAAAACTCTGATAGGCATGGGTCACCAACTTCTTGACATATCTCGGTCTACATTTGAGTGACATCGTACCAGAGAGCGTCACCCTCGGTAATGCACCCTCAGTATTTACCAATACACGCGGCCAGCTTCTATTGCCTGCGCAACTTTTGCTTGAGGGCTTAATGTTGTTCACAAGCGTATAGCTTCTATCTTGAATCGCTTTACGGGCCTCTATGACTCCCTCTTTTGGGCGCACAATCATCGTACTAAGATGATCATTGAACATCAAAGCATCAGGCATGGCATTGTATTCACTGAAACGATGGGTATCGAAACCAGAGCTCACATGGTCAGGCACATCAAAAAAGCTTCTGTCTATCACAATATCTCCGCTAATGCTTCGGATACCCAGTGCCTTGAGCCTATGTACAATACCAGGAATGTCTTTGGCAGAAAGGGTAGGATCACCATAACCCTTGATAATCAGATCTCCATTCACGACTCCCTTTTTATACTGACCATGGTAATAGAACTTGGTAGGCCAGCGAAAATGGCTGCCAAACTCCAATAGGGCACTATAGGTGGTCAAAACCTTCATAACTGAAGCTGGTTTGCGTGTAGTATCAGGATTAAGGCTACTCAGTATATTGCCGGATTTGGCATTTCTAATCACGATACTGACCTGGCTCTGCTTAATGGCGTTCTTATCCACCATCTTTCTGATCGTTTCCCCCATAGAAGCATGAAGTAAACCAAAGAAGAGGGACAGTGCTGCTATTATTTTTATCATACTATACGCCTATCTCTCGCGTCTTTCTTGCTTTGACAGCACTCTCCAGACGGCGCATCGCCTGCTCCAGCATCTCTCTGCCTGTACCGATATTGAGTCGCATGAAACCACTACCGGCTTCTCCAAAACTCACACCACGGTTGAGTCCCAGTTTCGCTTCATGGATAAAGAATGTAGAAAGTGCTTCATCGCCAAGCTTCAGATCACGACAGTCCAGCCAGATCAAAAAAGTCGCATCGTGCTGATAGACAGTAATCTGCGGAATATACTTCTCGATATAAGTACGCACGAACTGACTGTTTTCCAAAATATGCTTTTTCAACGCTTCTAGCCATGGGCTACCGTCACGATACACCGCTTCCAATGCCGTCACACCAAAGACATTGCCATTGTCTAGACCTGCCTTTTGGTGCTCGTTCTCATAGCGCTCTCGCAAGTCTTGATTGGGAATGAGGAGATAGGAGGTATTCAGCCCTGCGATATTGAAAGTTTTGGAAGGGGCATGCAGCAACAAGGTGATCTCCTTGGCTTTCTCTAGCGCCGCAGCAGGTATATGGGAATGATTAAATACAAGGTCACTGTGTATCTCATCAGAGACGATCACAACACCATGACGGTGACATATCTCTACCATCCGCGTCAGCTCTTCTTTATTCCATGCCCGGGTAGAGGGGTTATGGGGCGAACAGAGCAAAAAGAGTGTTGCCTGTTTGATTTTTCGCTCAAAATCTTCAAAATCTATAGATGTTTTTCCCTCTTCAAAAAGCAGTTTATTCTCCAGCACTTCTCTTCCATTTACCTTCACAGAAGAGAGAAAAGGGGGATAAATCGGTGTCTGAATGACAATACCATCGCCCTTTTGTGTCAACGCTTTAATCGCCAGATTGATGGATACCACCACACCATGCTCTGGCACAATCCACTCTTTTTGTATCTTCCAGGCGAAATGCTGAGCATACCAGTCCACAATACTTTGGTAAAACGCCTCAGTATAAAGCGCATAGCCATAGACAGGGTGTGCCAACCGCTCTCTCATCACATCCTGCACTACCTGTGGTGCTGCCAGATCCATATCCGCCACCCACAGCGGCAGGATATCTTCTCTGCCAAACTTCTCTTTGCGTCCATCCCATTTGGAGCAGTGCGTGCCTACCCTGTCTACTGT
>JALVVQ010000336.1 GCA_027023325.1 Campylobacteraceae bacterium
CTGGAAAGAATTATTTCGAAAGAAGGATTTCTAGTTGATAAGGACGCCAAAGCATTTCTAGTCAGCTCAAGCACCGGAGACCTCAGGGCTATGCTCAATCTCTTGGAAAGTGCTTCTCATGTCAGCTCTCCTATCACATTGGAGACACTGAAGTCCATCAGACCTCACGCTATCCAAGCAGGTTCCAGTGAAGCAGACAGCCACTATGACCTCACTTCTGCTATGATTAAAAGCATCAGAGGCAGTGATGTCGATGCGGGGATCTATTATCTCGCACGGCTTATCAGTGGTGGAGAGCCGCCAGAGTTCTTGGCAAGAAGGCTGGCCATTCTCGCCAGTGAGGATATCGGCAATGCCAACCCTCCTGCCCTCACACTCGCCGCCTCCACACTCACCATCGTCAAAAATATAGGCTACCCGGAAGCCAGAATCCCACTGGCTCAACTGGTAGTCTATCTCGCCAGTTCTCCCAAATCCAATAGTGCCTACGAAGCAATCAATGCTGCCCAGAAAGCCATCGCAGACAGTGAAATATTTCCCGTGCCCGAACACCTCAAAACAAACAGTGATTCCTATCTCTACCCACACAACTATGGTGGGTGGGTGGCACAGCCCTACCTAGAAGAAAGCTTGACTTTTTATCGCTCTAAAGGGAGTGGGTTTGAAAAAAATCTGGATGCCTGGATAAAGAAGATTAAAGAAAGCGCTATTTAAGGTGTTGCAGTGCTTCTCTTGCCTGATCCAGACTGATGGTGCCATCCAAGTAATCATTCTCAATCTTTTTCAGATTTTTCAACAAAAAGGTTTTAAACTCACTTTTGTTCAGCTGGATCCCTACTATCTCTTTCATGGTATCAAAATCAGGAAAATAGCTTAACATTCTACTTTTTACTGTACTCTCACTCCAGACTTCTTTTGCTTTGGACAAGGGTACGCCAGAAAAATTAAGCATATCATCCCCATTAATATCTTTTCGATAGTACTGCGCATACTCTTTGGCTTTTTTTGACTGGCTACTCTCCAGCCCAGGTGTTGTACTCTCAGCCGTGTCGACAAGATTGGTCACCAAATACATAAAGCCCAACCCTGCCAAGAACATTAATACTATCCCTTTATTCACTGCCAAACCCCCTAAACCATTTATAATGGCTTAATTATATCAGAAAAATGATTGTTTTTATCTATTCACATTTCACTCACAATTCTTCGTTATAATGCTGCCACAGAAATAATGCAGAAGAAAAGGAGGATTACCCATGTATTATCCATACCAAAAATCTCTTACCGCAGCTATCTTGGCTGCTGTAGTCTTGACAGGATGTACTGCGACGCAGCCTGGGCTGGTAAATAATGGTAATGAAAATACCAAAAAAGGCGGCATCGTCGGTGCTATCAGTGGTGCTTTTATCGGTCTGACCCAGAGTAGCAGCAAACACCGTACCCGCAATACCATTCTTGGTGCTATCGGAGGCGGTGCTGCCGGGGCATTGGTCGGCTATAGCCTTGATCAGCAGGCCAACGAGGTAGCCAATGCACTTGGCACGCATGTGGACAATGACCCACTCTCACAGATAGATCCCAACCGTAGTCTGATAGTCTCCAAGGGCGAGGACTATGTCAAGATCATATTTCGGGACAAGATGATGTTCCCCACTGCTTCTGCCCAAATGGTCAGTAGTGCCAGACAGAAGGTAGGCAGGGTCGGTACGCTGCTTAGACGCTATCCTGGCAGCGTGGTCAGCATAGCAGGCTTCACTGACAACAGAGGCAGTTACAACTACAATACCCAACTGTCACGAGAAAGAGCGGACGCCGTTGCCACTACTTTACGCCATGCCAGTCCAGAGAGCCGTATCAGCACACAGGGCTGCTCCTACAACAAACCGCTTGCGCCCAATACTTCACCTGCAAACATGGCACTCAATAGGCGCGTAGAGCTCTATCTATACAGAGGAGAAGAGGCACGGATCAATCCATGCCAATAAGTAGTGAGTGATACGACGGGATTGGTTCTCTTTTTTTAATCGAACTGAAGAAGAAAATATCGTGTAGCAATACAGAATTACACTCATAAGTCACCATTGCAATATAGTAGCTGCACCCATAAGGATTTTTATCTCCTCTTCTAGCTCGATGCAAAACTCTGCTAGCACTCTCTCTTTTGCCAACACAATCAATGCGATAGCATCTTCATAATTTCCTTTCCCCAGATTGACCAGAAAATTTGCATGCACCTCACTCCAAGCCATATCTCCTATGCGATAACCCTTGAGACCTACGGCATCTATCAGTCTACCTGCGGCATCACCGGGAGGATTCTTGAAGGCTGATCCGGCACTGGGCTCATAGGGCTGATTGGCACGCAAAGCCCTGAGCTCCTCGTTGAGTACCTGTGAATAGCCTCTGCGGATCTCAAATCTTGCTGCTGTCGCAATCCCCCCCAGGTTGGCAAAACGGTAGCCATGAGGAATCTCCTCTTTGGCTACCCATACACCATCAATCTCAATGCTATGAAGAATGTCAAATATCTCATACTGCTTGACTCCTGCATTCATCGCCAGCATACCCCCTAGTGTACCCGGCAGTTTCGCACAAAACTCAAAGCCTGCGATATCATGCTTCTTGGCATAGGAGACGATCCGTCCTGTAGGCATCGCAGCCCCAATCTCCAACATCTCCTCCTCTTGGGAGACAGTGGCAAACTCTTTGGAGAGCATCATCAGTGGTGGTGGAGCGGGAGAGACGAGTAGATTGTTTGCACCACCGATAAGATAGCGATCTTTGGGGAAGATATCGCCCTTTTCTATCATGAGTACCTCTTCAGGCTGTCCGATACGGATGCTGGAGTAAGTAGAGAAATCTATGGTTTTAAAAAACAAAAAACACTCCTCTGTCTTTTACACCGCAGGTCGGGGTGCCCTCACCCCGACAAATATTGAACATCATACTATATGCCATGGCGATATTATCATCGAAACAAATGTCGGGGCGAGGACACCCCGACCTACGATGTGCGAAGTTCATGATACTCTCGCGGGATCAGATAATCTTCTGTCTTGATCGGCAGCTCCCACATCCCATGCTCAAAACCAATCTGGTAGAGTCTATCCAATGCCTTCAGTTGCAGTACACTCAACTCTACTGATTCATCCGAAGCATACATATCCAGATATTTGGTCAGCATCTCATCAGAGATACGCACCAGAGCATCTGCTTCCAGCTTGGCACAGAGTTCCTCCTTGCGATCATTGGCGACCTTGACCCCATCGATGAGTATCTGTTCGATCTCTATAGCCCGGGTCAGCGGCAGGCTACGGCGTACTGCCATACCACCCAGCGGCAGAGGCAGCCCCTCTCCTGCCAGCTCTACCCAGATATCCCAAAGCTCCTTTTCTACCTCTAGACTCTCATCAAAATCCAGAATAGACTCATGAATCAGCACCCCGGCATCCACTGCCCCATTCACTACCGCCTCTTCTATCTCCAAAAAATCCATATACACCGGGCGTGCCTCGGGATAATAGATACGAAAAAGCATCGCATTGGTCGTGTACTTTCCAGAGAGTGCCACGCGAAAGTTTCGCTTGAGCTTTTTGTCCTTGCGTCGGATCAACTTAGGGCCATACCCTTCACCAAAACTCACCGCAGTCCTCAGCAATGCATACTCATCACGGATCAACGGATACATCCCAAAGCTGATCGCACTCACATCATAGGTGCCCTTCATTGCTTCGACATTGAGCGTTTCGATATCCAGCCCAATATTTTCAAACTGGTATCCCCGAGTATCTACCCAGCCAAATTTGATAGCAAAGTACATAAAGATATCATCAGCATCTGGAGAATGGGCTAGTTGGATGGTTTTGGGCATGTTTTTACCTTGCATATGAATTCTTCATTGTATTTTAGCATAATGGTATAAAAGCATTTCGGCGCGGAGAAGACACCTGTAATAAAAATATGACAATTTGACATATTTTTACCTTTTTTTCTAAAATTCTACTAAACTACCCACATGACTAAACAATCACTGTGATTTTTAGGTAAACTTCAACATCAAGGACAAGGATATGACGATGGCAATGGACGCGAATAAACAAAAAGCACTGGATATGGCGATCAAACAGATCGACAAGGCATTTGGCAAGGGTACGCTCATGAGACTGGGAGACAAGGAGTTTGAGCCTATCGAGGCGATCAGTACAGGATCACTAGGTCTGGATATGGCACTGGGTATCGGGGGCATCCCTCAAGGGCGTGTTGTAGAGATCTATGGCCCTGAATCCTCCGGAAAGACCACACTTGCTCTCCAGACCATCGCTTCTGCGCAAAAAGAGGAGATGGTCTGTGCCTTTATCGATGCGGAGCATGCTTTGGATGTAGTCTATGCCAAGAATCTCGGGGTTGATACGGACAATCTGCTCGTCTCTCAGCCAGACTTTGGTGAGCAGGCGCTGGATGTGCTCGAGACACTGACACGCTCTGGTGCGGTGGATCTCATCGTGGTCGACTCCGTCGCAGCACTCACACCAAAAAGTGAGATCGAAGGCGATATGGGAGATACCCATGTGGGACTACAGGCACGGCTCATGTCCCAAGCCCTGCGCAAGCTCACAGCTATCCTCCACAAGACCAACACCACCGTGATCTTTATCAACCAGATCCGTATGAAGATCGGTACGATGGGATACGGATCTCCTGAGACTACTACAGGTGGTAATGCGCTCAAGTTCTACTGCTCTGTGCGTATTGATGTCCGTCGTATCGCCACACTCAAACAAGGCGAATCACAGATTGGTAACCGTGTCAAAGCCAAAGTGGTCAAAAACAAAGTTGCCCCACCCTTCAGACAGGCAGAGTTTGATATCATGTTCGGTGAGGGAATCTCCTATATAGGCGAGTTGATCGACTATGGTATCAAGATGGATATCGTGGACAAATCCGGCGCATGGTTCAGCTATGGAGCAGAGAAGCTGGGACAGGGTAAAGAAAATGCCAAACTCACCCTCAAAGAGAATCCAGAGCTCCAAGCAGAGATTGAAACCAAAGTCAAAGAAGCACTAGGCTTTGGTGCAGCACTGACCGTGGATGAGAAAGAGATGGTAGAGGACTAGATGCCAGGCACCAAACGCAGTAACATCAAAGTAGGACTCAATGTCGGTATCGTGATGAAAGAGGACCAGTCCACAGGCTACCTCACCTATGGACTCGTCCAGAAAATTTTGACAAAATCACCCACACACCCTCACGGTATCAAAGTCCGACTCGACACCAAAGAGGTGGGCAGAGTCAAAGAGATCGTGTGAGACTCTTCATCGATGGGGATGCCTTTCCCAACCTTCTCAAGCCCATCGTCCTCAAAGCCATAGAGAGACTGGCGCTTCCCACAACAGTCATCGCAAACAAGAAGATCACTATCGGCAACTCTACACATATCCAGTATATCCTCGTAAACCAGGGGGCAGACGAAGC